>NZ_KE148657.1:113529-122865 GCF_000410635.1 Comamonas sp. B-9 | reverse complement strand
AGGCGCAGGGGCTGGCGCGGGTGCCGCAACCGGTGCCGCGACGGGCGCGGCCACAGGGGCAGGCGCTGCATCCTTGCTGCGCGATTGCATATCGGCCTGGCGCGCTTCTTCGCGCAGGCGCTTGGATTCGTCCAGCAGGTAGCGCTGGTAGTCGTCCAGATCGCCATCGAAGGGGCCGACCTGACCACGGCCGACCATCCAGAAGTCCTCGCAGACGGCGCGCAGCAGATGGCGGTCATGGCTGACCAGCATGACGGTGCCGTCAAAGTCGTTCAGTGCCATCGCCAGCGCTTCGCGGGTTGCCAGGTCCAGGTGGTTGGTTGGCTCATCGAGCAGCAGCAGGTTGGGGCGCTGCCAAACGATCATTGCCAGCACCAGGCGGGCTTTTTCGCCACCGCTCATGCTGCCCACGGCCTGCTTGACCATGTCGCCGCTGAAGTTGAAGGTGCCCAGGAAGTTGCGCAGGTCCTGCTCGCGCGCGCTGTTGCCTTCGCTGCCGATTTCCTTGGCCAGGCGGATCATGTGCTCGAGCGGGTTCTCGCTGGGGCGCAACACGTCCAGCTCCTGCTGGGCAAAGTAGCCGATATTGAGGCCCTTGCCCTCGGTCACGGTGCCGGCCAGGGCCTTCATCTCGCGGGCAATGGTCTTGACCAGGGTCGATTTACCCTGGCCGTTGGCGCCCAGAATACCAATGCGCTGGCCTGCCAGCACCGAGCGGTTGACGCCTTGCAAGATCGTGGTCTGCTTGCCGTCTTCGTCCTCATAGCCAAAGGCCGCGTCGGTGATCGCCAACATCGGGTTGGGCAGGTTGGCCGGTTCCTTGAATTCGAAGGTGAACTCGGCCTCGGCCAGCACGGGCGCGATCTTCTCCATGCGGTCGAGCTGCTTGACCCGGCTTTGCGCCTGTTTGGCCTTGCTGGCCTTGGCCTTGAAGCGGTCAATGAACTTCTGCAGATGCGCCATCTTCTCTTGCTGCTTGGCAAAGCTGGCTTGCTGCAGCTCCAGCTGCTGGGCACGCAGCTCTTCGAAGCGGCTGTAATTGCCGCCGTAGCGGGTCAGCTGCCCACCCTGGATCTGCAGGGTCACATTGGTGATTGCGTCGAGAAATTCGCGGTCATGGCTGATGGTGATCAGGGTGCCGGGGTAACGTTTGAGCCAGGCTTCGAGCCAGACCAGCGCGTCCAGATCCAAGTGGTTGGTCGGCTCGTCGAGCAGCAGCAGATCGCTGGGGCACATCAGCGCGCGGGCCAGCTGCAGGCGCATGCGCCAACCGCCCGAGAAGCTGTTGACCGGGTGTTCCAGCTCCTGCACCTTGAAGCCCAGGCCCAGGATCAGCGCCTGCGCGCGGGGAACGGCATCGTGGGCGCCGGCATCGGCGAGGTCCGCATAGGCCTGGGCCAGGGCCATGCCGTCGCCGGATGCCTCGGCCGCCTCCAGCTGCGCCTGCACTTCGACCAGGCGGGTGTCGCCCTCGAGCACAAACTGGGTGGCCGATTCGTCGGTTTCGGGCATGTGCTGGGCCACCTGGCCCATGCGCCACTGGGCGGGGATGTGGAAATCGCCGCCGTCTTCCGTCAGCGAGCCGTTGAGCAGCGCAAACAGCGTGGACTTGCCAGCGCCATTGCGGCCGACCAGGCCCACCGATTCGCCCGGGTTGATGGTGGTGGTGACGCCGTCAAGCAGCACTTTGGTGCCGCGGCGCAGGGTGATATTTTTCAGCGTAATCATGAATGGCCTCGATTATCGCCGCCCTGGGCTTGGCCCAGGGCCATGCAGGGCATAGCGGGCGGTGGTTGGCCGTACGGCTTGCGCCATTGGCGTTCGCCCAGGCGCCTGCTGCAAGCCCAGGTAGGCCAATGCCGCATGCCCTTGTAGGAGGCGGCAGGTGTTGGGCGCTGACACCGGCCTGGACCTACCCAAGCCCCGGCCACAGGGCCATACTGCAGTGTGCAAACGCCATATTTCAGTGATGGCAATCACAAGGACAGTGCTATGACAACAGCCTCTGAAATGCATGGACGGACTGCCGGTGACCGCCAGCCAGCACCCAGCCTGGGCGCGGCTGCAGCGGCGCGGTCCCACTGGCAGCTGGCCGACATTCCCTATGCGCAGATCGACCATGGCGCGGTGGCCAACGATGAGGACATGTTCTACCTGCTGATGAGCGCCTCCTTTGTCGAGACCGGCTCGGACACCTATGCCGCCAACCTGGGCGCGCACTATGCCCGCTACCCGGACATCCAGCATTGGCTGCAAGAGCGCTGGGAGCATGAGGAGCTGCAGCACGGCGAATCGCTGCGGCGCTATGTGGAGGCGGTCTGGCCCAGTTTTGACTGGCAAAAGGCCTATGACAGCTTTTTTGCCGAGTATTCGCTGCTGTGCACGCAAGAGGCGCTATTGGAAGACCCGCGCCTGGAGATGGTGGCGCGCTGCGTGGTGGAGACGGGCACCACGGCCTACTACCACACCTTGCGCGCGCTCAGCCAGGAGCCGGTGCTGACCGAGCTGCTGGGCCATATCCGCAATGACGAGGTCGGCCACTTCAAGCATTTCTTGAGCTACTTCAAAAGCTTGCAGGCCCAGGAGCCCGTTGGCCGGCTGCGCATTGCGAAGGCGCTGTACAGCCGCTTGAAAGAACTGCGCGAGAGTGATTCCGATGTGGCGCTGCGCCATGTGTTTGCCCACAAGGGCGCGCTGTTTGCCGACCGGCAGCGCAGCTTTGACGATGTCGCCCAGCGCATCTACCACCTGATCAGCAGCGGCCTGCCGGCCCAGCTGGCGGTGCAGATGCTGCTCAAGCCGATGCTGCTGCCGCCCAGGCTGGAATCCTGTCTGCACCGGCCCATCAGCCGGCTGGCCTGCAAAATGCTGGCCTACTGAATCAACGCTGAACCAGGCTCAAAGCTGCGTGGGTTGTTCCTGCGCCCAGTGCATCAGCGCTTCGCGGGTCAGCAGCAGCACCTGGTCGTCGCCGGCGCTGGTGTCCATCCAGAACACCGGCAGCCCAGGGAAGGCGGCTTCAAAGTAGGCGCGCTCGTTGCCAATCTCCAGCACCAGCACACCGTCTTCGCTCAGGCGCAGGGGCAGCTCCAGAATCAGGCGACGCACAAAGTCCATGCCGTCCTGGCCACCGGCCAGTGCCAGCACGGGCTCGGCCTGGTATTCCAGCGGCAGGCTGGCCATGCTCTGGGCGTTGACATAGGGAGGATTGCAGAGGATCAGGTCCCAGGGGCCACGGGCGTTCGCCATACCGTCTGATTGAACCAGCTGCACGCGCTCTTGCAGGCCATGCTGGTCCACATTGATGCGGGCCACGGCCAGCGCATCGGCCGACAGATCGGCGCCGGTGACCTGCACATCGGGGTAGGCCATGGCGGCCAGGCAGGCGAGGCTGCCGTTGCCGGTACACAGGTCCAGCACCTGGCGGGTCTTGTCGCTCAGCCAGTCGTCAATGCTGCCATCGGCCAGCAGCTCGGCAATCAGGCTGCGCGGCACGATGGAGCGCTCGTCGATGTAGAAGGGCACGCCTTGCAGCCAGGCCTGCTGGGTCAAGTAGGCGGCGGGCTTGCGGCTGCGGATGCGCTCGGCCACAAGCGCTTCGAGCTTTTGGCGCTGTTCATCGCCGACGGTTTGGTTCGCCACCGATTCAGCGCCATCCGGGCTGGTGTCGCTGTCCACCGGCAGGCCCAGTGACCACAGCACCAGCCAGTTCGCTTCGTCCTGCGCATTGGTCGTTCCATGGCCAAAATGCACACCGGCAGCGCTGAGCGCTGCTGCGCTGTCATCAATCAGGGTGCGGATGGTGGTCATGGCTCAACTCAGGCAAAAATCAAAGACCGCCATTGTAGGCTTGATGACAGCCGCACGGCGCCAGGCAAGGCTGGCGCCAGGGCTATCTGGGTACTGGCTTAGCGCGCCAGGTTTTCCAGAATACGGCGGTAGATGTTTTTCAGCGGCTCGATATCGGCCACGGCCACGCACTCGTCGATCTTGTGGATGGTGGCGTTCGATGGCCCGATCTCGATGACTTCCGGGCAGATATCGGCGACAAAACGGCCGTCGCTCGTGCCGCCGGTGGTCGACAAGGTGGTCTCGAGCCCCACTTCGTCGCGGATCGCCTGCTGCACGGCGGTGACCAGCACGCCGGGTGTGGTCAGGAAGGGCTTGCCGCCCAGGGTCCACTTCAGGTCGTACTCTAGCGCATGGCGCTCCAGGGTGGACTTGACGCGGGCCTTGAGGTTTTCGGCCGTCGATTCGGTGCTGAAGCGGAAGTTGAAGTCCACCACCATCTGGCCCGGGATCACATTGCCCGCGCCCGTGCCCGCATGGATATTGCTCATCTGGAAGCTGGTGGGCGGGAAGAAGGCATTGCCTTCGTCCCACACGGTGCTGGCCAGCTCGCCCAGCGCGCCCAGGCCCTGGTGGATGGGGTTGCGGGCCAGCTGCGGGTAGGCGATATGGCCTTGCACGCCATGGATGGTAAGCTTGCCCGTCAGGCTGCCGCGCCGGCCGTTCTTGACCATGTCGCCGAGCTTTTGCACGGCGGTGGGTTCGCCCACCAGGCAGTAGTCCAGCACCTGGCCGCGCTGGCGCAGCTGCTCGACGACGACGGCGGTGCCGTCCACGCTCGGGCCCTCTTCGTCACTGGTCAGCAAAAGCGCGATATCCAGCGGCGCTGCAGCGTTCTGGGCGACAAACTCCTCGGCGGCCACGACAAAGGCGGCGATCGAGGTCTTCATGTCGCTGGCACCACGGCCATACAGTTTGCCATCGCGGTGCGAGGGGGTGAAGGGGTGTGAGTTCCACTGCTCCAGCGGACCGGTGGGCACCACATCGGTGTGGCCGACAAAGACCACGGTCTTGGCACCGGCCACGCCGCTGCGGCGCAGCGCCCAGAGGTTGCTCACCCGAAAGCTGTCGGGGCCGCTGTCCATGCGCTCGCAGGCAAAACCCAGCGGCTGGAGCAGGTCGGAAACCATGTCCAGACAGCCTTCGTCATGGGGCGTCACGGAAGGACGGGCGATCAGTTGCTCGGTCAGTTGCAGGGTGCGGGACATGGCGTCTAAAGGGTGGGGCGGAGAGGTCAACAACAATGCGGCCCGCAGGCCGCATTCAGGGCATATGGCCACGGCGTCGTGGCGCGCTGCCCTAGGGACCTCTGCAAAACTCCCTGCCGTGGTCTGAACGCGGGCTCGGGCGATCCGCTGCGTTGTCTTCCTTGTCAATAGCTACGGCTATTGACTGCAAAAGACGCCTTGCGGCTCATCCCGATCCACGTCCATCCCGCTTGGCGAGGGTTTTGCAGAGCATCCCTAGGGGCAACGGCCGCTATCTTACTCTTGGTTCACGTCGAGCACGATTTCGGTGAACGAGGCCGCGTCGTCGAGCTCGGGCTTGGCCGCGACCTGGGCCTTGGCGGCATTGGCTGCCATCTGGAAGTCGTTTTGCAGCCGCCACATCAGGTTGGTTGGCGAGTCGGAGTTGGCCAGGCCTTCTTCGCGGCTGATCTTGCCGCTGTGGATGAGAGCGGCCAGCGCCCCTTCAAAGGTGACCGAGCCTTCGGCCATCGATTTTTCCATCGCCTCGCGCACCGCAGAGAAGTTGCCTTGCTCGATCATCTCGCCCACCAGCTTGGTGTTGAGCATCACCTCGATGGCAGCGGTGCGTTTGCCCGAGACCGTCTTGACCAGGCGCTGCGAGACCACGGCGCGCAGCGCTGATGACAAGTCGCCCAGCATCGTGGGGCGCACCTCGACCGGGTAGAAGCTCAGGATCCGGTTGAGCGCGTGGTAGCTGTTGTTGCCGTGCAAGGTGGCCAGGCACAGGTGGCCGGATTGCGCGTAGGCAATGGCCGCCGACATGGTCTCGCGGTCGCGGATTTCGCCAATCATGATCACATCGGGCGCCTGGCGCAGCGCGTTCTTCAGCGCGGTCTGCAGCGAGGCGGTGTCGCTGCCGACCTCGCGCTGGTTGATGATGGAGCGGCGGTTGGAGAACTGGTACTCGATCGGGTCTTCCACCGTCAGGATATGGCCGCTTTGCTGGCCGTTGCGGTGGTCGATCATCGCGGCGAGCGATGTGCTCTTGCCTGAGCCGGTGGCGCCGACAAACAGCACCAGGCCGCGCCGGGCCATGATGAGGTCCTGGAAGATCTCGGGCAGCTCCAGCTGCTCCAGGCTGGGGATGTCTTGGGGCACATAGCGGATGACCACGGCGCAGCTGCCGCGCTGGTGCATGGCGCTGACGCGGAAGCGGCCCACGCCTTCGAGCGGCACGCCGATGTTGAGCTCACCGGTTTCGTCCAGCTCTTCGATGCGCTCGGGCGGCACGATCTCGGCGAGCAGGGTGCGCGGCGCATCCGGCGTCAAGGTCTGGTTGTTGAGGGGGATGCATTCGCCCTGGATCTTGACCAGCGCGGGCGCATTGGCTGACAGATAGACATCCGAGGCTTTGTTGTCCGCCATCAGGCGCAAGATTCGCTCCATGGTTCCCATGTCAGTTCCCTCTGTTAATTTGTGCAGAGATTGTAGGCTTAGCTACGCAGTCAATAAACGATGTTGCGTCCTCGCAGCAGCCCAACGTGGCGCAAGCGGCCAGAAAAAAGCCCTGCAGCGCAAGGCTTGCAGGGCTTGTGGATCGCCTAGGCGGCAGATCAGTCGCGCAGCAGGTCGTTGATGCTGGTCTTGGCGCGGGTCTCGGGCGTCACTTGCTTGACGATCACCGCGCAGTACAGGCTGTGGCTGCCGTCCTTGGCAGGCATGGAGCCGCTGACCACCACCGAGCCCGAAGGCACGCGGCCATAAGTGACTTCGCCGGTCATGCGGTTGTAGATCTTCGTGGACTGGCTGATGTAGACGCCCATCGAGATGACCGAGTTTTCTTCGACGATCACGCCTTCGACGATTTCGGAGCGGGCGCCGATAAAGCAGTTGTCTTCAATGATCGTGGGGTTGGCTTGCAGCGGTTCGAGCACGCCGCCCAGGCCTACGCCGCCCGAGAGGTGGACGTTCTTGCCCACTTGTGCGCAGGAGCCCACGGTCGCCCAGGTGTCGACCATGGTGCCTTCGCCCACATAGGCGCCGATGTTGACGTAGGAAGGCATCAGGATGGCGCCCTTGGCCACAAAGCTGCCGCGGCGGGCCACAGCGGGCGGCACCACGCGCACGCCGGTGGCAGCGATATCGGCCTCGGACATGCCGGCGTACTTGGTGGGCACCTTGTCGTAGAAGTTCAGGTCGCCGGCTTGCACCAGCGCGTTGTCCTTCAAGCGGAACGACAGCAGCACGGCCTTCTTGATCCACTGGTGCACGGTCCACTGGCCCACGCCTTCACGCGTGGCCACGCGCAGCTCGCCTTTGTCCAGGGCGTTGATCACATGGTCGACCGCATCGACGATTTCTTTGGGTGCCGAGGCAGGCGCGAGCGCCGTGCGGGCTTCCCAGGCGGATTCGATGATGGTTTGCAGTTGTTGCGTCATGGTTTAGGCTTTTTTCCAGGATTGAATGAATTGGGCAATGCGCTGTGCGGCTTCCAGGCATTCGGCGGTCTGGGCCACCAGGGCCATGCGGATGCGGCCAGCGCCTGGGTTGCTGCCGTTGAAGTCACGGGCCAGATAGCTGCCTGGCAGAACCGTGACATTGTATTGGGCATAGAGTTCGCGCGCGAACTCGGTGTCGGACAAGCCCATCTCTGGGGGCACGCCGGCCCAGAGGTAGAAGCTGGCGTCTGGCAGCTGCACATCCATCACGGCCGACAGCACGGGCGTGACTTCGGCAAACTTGCGGCGGTATTGCTCGCGGTTGTCTTCGACATGGCGCTCATCGCCCCAGGCCGCAATGCTGGCCGCCTGCACCGGCGGGCTCATCGCGCCGCCCTGGTAGGTGCGGTAGAGCGTGAAGGCCTTGATCAGCTCGGCGTCGCCCGCGACAAAACCGCTGCGCAGGCCCGGCACATTGCTGCGCTTGGACAGGCTGGTGAAGGACACCAGGCGGCGAAAATCGCTGCGGCCCAGTTGCGCCGCTGCCTGCATGCCGCCCAGAGGCGGCTCGTCGCGGAAGTAGATTTCGCTGTAGCACTCGTCAGACGCAATGACAAAGCCATAGCGGTCGGACAGCTCAAACAGCTTTTTCCACTCGTCAAGCGGCATCACGGCGCCGGTGGGGTTGCCCGGCGAGCAGACAAAGATCAGCTGGGTGCGCTGCCAGATGTCCTCGGGCACGCTGGCCCAGTCGACGGCAAAGTTCTTGCTGGCGATGCTGGGCACGTAGTAGGGCGTGGCGCCTGCAAGCAGGGCCGCGCCTTCGTAAATTTGGTAGAACGGGTTGGGGCAGAGCACGACCGGGCCTGGCTTGCTGCTGTCAACCACCGTCTGCGTGAACGCAAACAGTGCTTCGCGGCTGCCATTGACCGGCAAGGTGTGCTTTTGCCCATCCACCTGCAGGCCGTAGCGCGTGGACAGCCAGGCGGCAAAAGCCTCGCGCAGGGCGGGTGTGCCGGCGGTGGCGGGGTAGACCGAGAGGCCGGCCAGGTTGTCCGAGAGCGCTTGCTCGATAAAGGCGGGCGTGGGGTGGCGGGGCTCACCGATACCCAGGCTGATGGGCGACTTGTCTGCGGGTGGCGTGACACCGGCAAACAACTGGCGCAGGCGCTCAAACGGGTAGGGCTGCAGTTTCTGGAGCAAGGGGTTCATAAGCCAGCCATTATGGTGCAGCAGCACCGGTTTTTTTGCGCCGTTCTGTCATGCCCGGTAGGGGTTTGGCGGCCTTTTGGCGGTCTTTTAGCGGCCCCCAGGCGCTGTGCAGCCATTAAGACGACGGCTTGCCGCCTTGTTGCTGCTTGGCTTTGGCCAAAATGGCGGCCAGGATTGCCTTTTTGTCGGCAGCGGCCGGCGCCGCCAATGTGGCCTTGCTGGCCGCGTTATTTTGCGCTGCCGCTGCACTGACGGCGGCAGCCTGGGCCGCTTGGGCGCTGAGCCCTGCGGGGGCTGCGCGAGGCGCACTGGTTGCGCTTGCTGCCGGGGCGGATGCCTGCGGGCGGTGGGCGCCGTCCAGGCGCTGCTGGTGCCTGTGGTAGCGCAGCCGCGCCTCATCGGCTTTCGCCGGGCTCCAGGCGGCCCAGCCAGTGGCCTCGCCGCTGGCGTTGTCCAGTTCGATGCAATCGACCGGGCAGACCGGCAGGCACAGCTCGCAGCCGGTGCAGGCCTCGGGAATGACGGTGTGCATGCGCTTGTTCGCGCCCAGGATGGCATCGGTCGGGCAGGCCTTGATGCACAAGGTGCAGCCGATGCACCAGTTCTCATCGATACGGGCGACAACGCGCACGGCTTCGAGGCCGTTG
>NZ_KE148657.1:1481-113509 GCF_000410635.1 Comamonas sp. B-9 | reverse complement strand
CAGCGCAGGCTGGCCGGTGATGGCCGCCAGCCGCGCCACGCCTTCCTGGCCGCCGGGCGGGCATTGGTTGATCTGCGCCTCGCCCTGGGCAATGGCCTGGGCGTAGTGGCGGCAGTCGGGGTAGCCGCAGCGCGTGCACTGGGTCTGCGGCAAGGCCGCATCAATGGCGCCAATGAAAACAGCCAGCGCTGAGGCTGGCTGGTCGCTGGTTTTGGGGGTATCGATCACACCGTGTGCAAAGTATTCTGCTTGGAAGTGGCCGATTTTACGCTGCCTGCAGGGCGGTCCTCGATGCGGTTGTTGGCGAGGATGAAATCCTTGAGCATCGGGTAGACCATGGTGCGCCAGCGCTTGCCGCTGAAGATGCCGTAGTGGCCCGCGCCCTTGACTTCGAAGTGCCGGGTGTCGACCGCCTTGAGGCCGGTGCACAGGTCATGCGCGGCCTGGGTCTGGCCCGAGCCCGAGATGTCATCGAGCTCGCCTTCGACCGTCAGCAGCGCGCTGTGGCGGATGTCCTGCGGCTTGACCAGCTCCAGGTTGCCTTCGGGCGAGCGCACCTCCCAGGTGCCCTTGACCAGTGCAAAGTCCTGGAACACGGTCTTGATGGTTTCCAGGTAGTAGGCGGCATCCATGTCGAGCACGGCGTTGTACTCGTCGTAGAACTTGCGGTGGTGCTCGGCGCTGTCTTCGTTGCCCTTGAGCAGGTCCTTGAAGTAGTCGTAGTGGCTCATCGCATGGCGGTCAGGGTTCATGCTGACAAAGCCCATGTGCTGCAAAAAGCCGGGGTAGACCAGGCGGCCGGCACCGGGGAAGTTGCCGGGCACCGAATGGATCACATTCGACTCGAACCACTGCAGATCGTGCGTGGTGGCCAGGTTGTTCACCGTGGTGGGTGACTTGCGCGCATCGATGGGGCCACCCATCATGGTCATCGACAGCGGGGTCTTCTCGCCGCGGCTGGCCATCAGCGAGACGGCTGCGAGCACCGGGACGGTGGGCTGGCAGACGCTCACCACATGGCAGTTGCCATAGATGCCCTGGATGTGGCGGATGAACTCCTGCACATAGTTGACGTAGTCATCGAGGTGGAACACACCTTCGGTCTGCGGCACCAGGCGCGCATTGGTCCAGTCGGTGATGTAGACCTTGTGGTCGGCCAGCATGGTGCGCACGGTCTCGCGCAGCAAGGTGGCGTAGTGGCCCGACAGCGGCGCCACCACCAGCACCACGGGCTGCTGCTTCATCGCCGCCAGGCTGGTCTGGTCGTCGGAGAAGCGCTTGAAGCGGCGCAGCTCGCAAAAGGGCTTGGTCAGCTCGACACGCTCGTGGATCGCGATCTCATGGCCATTGGCCTCGATGGTGTTGATGCCAAAGGCGGGCTTTTCATAGTCCTTGCCCAGCCGGTAGAACAGGTCAAAGCCCGCCGAGGCGCGCTGGGCAGTGTTCGTCTGGCTGATCGGCCACAGCGGATTGCTCAGCATCTTCGAGGTGGCGTGGGCGTATTCTGCAAAGGGCTCCATCAGGGCCCGCTGGGTTTCATACAGTTGGTACAGCATCAAAACTCCGTGATTGTTGCAATGCAATATAGCAGCAGCGCGTGTCAGAAAGTGGGGCCAGGCATGCTCGTAAACACGGGGAGGGGGCGTAACGCGAGGTTAGCGCGCCGCTCCGCGCTGTGTTACACCCGCCTGCAACCCGCATGCCCGCTGCAATCGAGCCTGGCGGGCGGTGCGTGTTACAAGCATTGATTTTAACTAATGGTTGATAGACTTGCTCGAATATTTTGGGCTGGGGCTATCCCTTAGAACCCGTTCAAAGTCTCCTCGCGCCGCGACAGTGTCTTTGCGGGATGGGAGGCTAGGCGCAACACCGCAGCAATAGCCCAGCTATTGCGAGGATTTGCAACAACGCAGACCGCCCCTGCCCGGGCGGCCGCAAAGCCACTGTCCCTACGGGTTGGAGTGAAATCGGGCGATGTCTGCGCGCTGGCCCTTGCTTGCACCGCGGTTCAAGCTACGTTCCATCCCTTCGAACTCATCCCAATTGCACTCCAACGCGGCTGCGAAGAGACTTTGAACAGGTTCTTAGTCTTCGCTGGTGCTGTTGGCTGGCTGGCGCTGCAGCCATTCCTCAAAGGCCTCGCGGGCCGAGTTGCGCAGCGTTTTGCGAAAACGCTGCTTGTCCTCCAGGTAGAGGCAGTGGCGCATCACCGTGAAGGGGTTGAAGCTGCTCGACGGGTAGCGGTGCTGGAAATCGGCCTTGTAGTGGCGCACGGTGGTGACATGCTTTTGCACCACGGCAAACAGCCAGCCTGCGTGGCGCACGGCAAAGTCGTGCAGCAGCTCGTCGAGGAAGAACTCGACCTTTTGCGGATCGAACTCATAGCCGGGAAAGTGCTTGTGGCCAAAGGCGACGAAGCTGAAGGCATCGAGCGGCTCGTTGCTGTCGCCCAGGCCATCGCCAAAGGGGCCGTCGATCTCGTCTTCGGCGCGCGAGAGCGCCAGCGCCTGGCTGGTCTCATTGCGGATCTGCAAGAACTCGCGGTCGGCCAATTCAAACAGCGCAGACAGGATGTTGATGCGGCGCTTAAGGTTGGTCGGGATGGATTTCTTGTACTTGATCTTGTGGTCCAGCTCGCTCCAGGAGTCCTGGATGATGGTGCGGATCTGCAGCTCGAAAGCCTGGTCGGCATAGGCCTGGTGCTCGGTCAGCTGCGCCTGCTGCTGGTTGAGCCGCAGGTCCATGTGGATGCCCTTGTAGCCGAACTCGGACTCCGAGTCCTCCATCGGCGAGGTCTTGTCGGTGATCTCGATCACATCGAAATACTCCCGTACCCGGGACATGATGGCCGGTGGCTCGTCCTCATACAGACACACCACGCGCACGCCGATCAGGTCGGTGATGTAGTCCTGGATCGCATAGTCCTCGGACTGGTCCTCGACAAAGTTGCGGTACTTGCGCTTGAACTTGCGCACGCATTCGTCGGCAGTCTTCACCCGGCACTCGAACTTGGCGATGTTGACGCCCTCCAGGTTGCTCAGAATGGCGTGGATCAACGCATTGAACGAGGCCGCTGCTGCCTTGAGGGTGGGCAACTGGGCGGCGTAGAAATCCAGGAACTCCTGTTTGCGGGATTCAAAATCGCGAGCGGGCATGGGGCAGGGCAGCAAAGAAGGGGCAGGCGCGGCGCGCCCGCCAAAAGAAGAGATTACTTGGCGCTATTGTCCACCTCAGCGGAGTCGCTGATGTGGGCCTGGGGCGCAAAAAGATCCCAGACCGCGATGAACAGCGCGGCAATCAGGGGCCCGATGACAAAGCCGGTAAGCCCGAACAGCGACAGCCCGCCCAGCGTGGAGATGAGGATCAGGTAGTCGGGCATCTTGGTGTCCTTGCCCACCAAGAGCGGGCGCAGCACGTTGTCGACCATGCCCATGATGCCGGCGCCATAGGCGGCCAGCACCACGCCTTCGGTGGTGGAGCCGGTGGCAATGTAATAAATGGCAACTGGCGCCCAGACGATGGCCGCGCCCACGGCGGGCAGCAGCGACAAAAAGGCCATCACCACGCCCCACAGCAGCGAAGCCTCAATGCCCAGAATCCAGAAGATGATGCCGCCCAGCGCGCCCTGGGTTGCAGCCACGGCCAGGTTGCCCTTGACGGTGGCGCGCACCACGGTGATGAACTTGGCGCCGAGCTTTTTCTTGTGGGCATCGTCGAGCGGGGTGGCCGCCAGGATCTTGCGGATCAGGGTCTTGCCGTCGCGCAGGAAGAAGAACAGCAGGTAGAGCATGATGCAGAAGCTCACCAGAAAGCCCATGGTGTTCTGGCCAATGGCCAGCACCTTGGTGGCCACATACTGGCTGGCCTGCACCGAGATGCCGGAGATCTTCTCCTGGATCACCTTGGGGTCGTTGAGGTTGAAGCGGGTCAGCAGGTCCAGCACCCACTGGGGCATGGCGTTGTAGATCTGCTGGAAGTACTGGCCGAAATTCATCTCGCCCGAGTGCACGCTCTCATAGATGGTGGCCGCTTCCTTGGCCAGCGAGATCGACAGCAGGATCAGCGGCAGGATCACCAGCACCAGGCAGAGCACCAGCGTAATCAAGGCCGCAATAGTCGGGTATTTGGGGAGGCGGACCAGGATTTTTTTGTGTAGAGGCGTAAACACAACAGCGAAGATCACGGCCCAGAAAACGGCGCCCTGAAAGGGGAAAAGCACGGCAAAAAAAGCAATGCTGACGCCTATTAGCAGCAAGATGAATGCTTTGTCGTGAAGAGAGTGGTTGTTGAACATCAAGCGCATCGGTGTGAATGGATAGCGCAAATGTATATGGTTCCAGCATCCACCTGCGCTATTGAGGGCAGGCAGCGGCAGGCGCCAAGGCCATCGAAGGACAAGCCCGGGCGGAAGTGGCACAATACCGGTTGATCGGCCCTTCCCAGCCACAGTCGCATCCGCCAATCGGTTCAGCCGTGTCGCGGAAGGTTGTTTATATGCACCAGCTAATGCTTTCCAGAGGAAAGCGGAGGTCAGCGGAGAAAATGAGCGATACGAATTCTGTGTATCAAGCCTACCAAGGCAACACCTATCTCTTCGGCGGCAATGCCCCGTATGTCGAAGAGATGTATGAGAACTATCTCGATAACCCAGGCAGCGTACCAGACACCTGGCGCGCTTACTTTGATGCACTGCAAAACGTCCCCGCATTGGACGGCAGCAATGCCAAGGACGTCCCTCATCTCCCCGTCGTCAACGCCTTTGCTGAGCGCGCCAAACAAGGCGTGACCAAGGTGGTGGTCGCCTCCGGTGCTGATTCGGAGCTGGGCCGCAAGCGCACCGCCGTGCAGCAGCTGATTGCCGCGTACCGCAATGTGGGCGCACGCTGGGCTGATCTGGACCCCTTGAAGCGCCAAGAGCGCCCCGAAATTCCTGAGCTTGATCCAGCCTTCTACGGCTTTACCGACGCTGACCAGGAAACCGTGTTCAACATCAGCAACACGTTCTTCGGCAAGGAATCGATGACCCTGCGCGAGCTGCTCAATGCACTGCGCGAGACCTACTGCGGCACGCTGGGCGCGGAGTACATGTACACCGCCGAGCAGAACCAGAAGCGCTGGTGGCAGCAAAAGCTCGAGAGCATTCGCAGCAAGCCCGCCTTCAACGCCGACCAGAAAAAGCGCATTCTCGACCGCCTGACCGCAGCCGAAGGCCTGGAGCGTTTCCTGCACACCAAGTATGTGGGTCAAAAGCGCTTTTCGCTTGAAGGTGGCGAGTCCTTCATCGTGGCGATGGACCAGCTGATCAACGCCGCTGGCCTGACCGGCGTGCAGGAAATCGTGATCGGCATGGCCCACCGTGGCCGCCTGAACGTGCTGGTCAACACCCTGGGCAAGATGCCCAAGGACCTGTTTGCCGAGTTCGACCACACCGCCCCTGAAGAGCTGACTGCCGGTGACGTGAAGTACCACCAGGGCTTCAGCTCGGACGTGTCGACCATTGGCGGCCCGGTGCACCTGTCGCTGGCCTTCAACCCCTCGCACCTGGAAATCGTCAACCCCGTGGTCGAAGGCTCGGTGCGCTCGCGCATGGACCGCCGCAACGACCCACAGGGCAAGCAAGTGCTGCCCGTGCTGGTGCACGGTGACGCGGCCTTTGCCGGCCAGGGCGTGAACCAGGAAACGCTGGCGCTGTCCGAAACCCGTGGCTACACCACGGGCGGCACGGTGCACATCATCATCAACAACCAGATTGGTTTCACGACCTCCGATCCTCGCGATCTGCGCTCGACCACGTATTGCACGGACATCGTCAAGATGATCGACTCGCCCGTGCTGCACGTCAACGGCGACGATCCCGAAGCGGTGGCCCTGGCCATGCAGATGGCTTTGGACTTCCGCATGGAATTCTCCAAGGACATCGTGGTGGACATCATCTGCTACCGCAAGCTCGGTCACAACGAACAGGACACGCCTGCGCTGACCCAGCCGCTGATGTACAAGAAGATTGCCCAGCACCCTGGCACGCGCAAGCTCTACGCCGACAAGCTGGCCACGCAAGGCCTGGGCGAGACCCTGGGCGATGACATGGTCAAGGCCTACCGCGCTGCCATGGATGCGGGTAAGCACACGGTCGATCCGGTGCTGACCAACTTCAAGAGCCAGTACGCCGTGGACTGGAGCCCCTTCCTCAAGCAGAAGTGGACCGACAGCGCCGACACCGCCATTCCTGTGGCCGAGTGGAAGCGTCTGGCCGAGCGCGTCACGACCCTGCCCGAGTCGGTGAACCCGCACCAGCTGGTCAAGAAGGTCTATGACGACCGCGCAGCGATGGGCCGTGGTGACATCAACGTGGACTGGGGCATGGGCGAGACCATGGCCTACGCCTCGCTGGTGGCCTCGGGCTACCCCATCCGCCTGTCGGGTGAAGACAGCGGACGCGGCACCTTCACCCACCGCCACTCGGTCGTGCACGACCAGAAGCGTGAAAAGTGGGACGAGGGCACCTACATCCCTCTGCAAAACGTGGCCGACAACCAGGCTCCGTTCACCGTGATCGACTCCATCCTGTCCGAAGAGGCCGTGCTGGGCTTCGAATACGGCTACGCCTCCAACGATCCCAACACCCTGGTGATCTGGGAAGCGCAGTTCGGCGACTTCGCCAACGGTGCGCAAGTGGTGATCGACCAGTTCATCGCCTCCGGTGAAGTCAAGTGGGGCCGTATCAACGGTCTGACTCTGATGCTGCCGCACGGCTATGAAGGCCAGGGCCCTGAGCACAGCTCGGCACGCCTGGAGCGTTTCATGCAGCTGTCGGCTGACCAGAACATGCAAGTGACCCAGCCGACCACGGCTGCGCAGATCTTCCATTTGCTGCGTCGCCAGATGGTGCGTCCGCTGCGCAAGCCGCTGATCATCATGACGCCCAAGTCGCTACTGCGTAACAAGGATGCGACCTCGCCCGTGTCGGAATTCACCTCCGGTGGCTTCCAGACCGTGATCGGCGAGCGCGATGAGGCCATCGTTGCCAAGGCCGACAAGGTCAAGCGCGTGATCGCCTGCTCGGGCAAGGTCTACTACGACCTGGTCAAGAAGCGCACCGAAGAAGGCAGCACCGATGTGGCCATCATCCGTATCGAGCAGCTCTATCCGTTCCCGCACAAGGCCTTTGCCGCTGAACTGAAGAAGTACAGCGCCGCCAAGGAAGTGGTGTGGTGCCAGGACGAGCCGCAAAACCAGGGTGCATGGTTCTTCGTGCAGCACTACATCCACGAGAACATGCTCGACGGCCAAAAGCTGGGCTACTCCGGCCGCGCCGCTTCGGCATCGCCTGCCGTGGGCTATTCGCACCTGCACCAAGAGCAGCAAAAGGCGCTGGTTGAAGGCGCATTCGGCAAGCTCAAGGGCTTTGTGCTGACCAAGTAAGCACGACCTCAGCATTTAACGAATACAGAAAGAATTGTTATGGCAATCGTAGAAGTCAAAGTTCCCCAGCTGTCCGAGTCGGTCGCTGAAGCCACCATGCTCACCTGGAAGAAGAAGGCCGGTGAAGCTGTTGCTGTCGACGAAATCCTGATCGAGATCGAAACCGACAAGGTCGTGCTCGAAGTGCCAGCGCCTGCCGCTGGTGTGCTGACCGAGATCGTGCAAGGCGACGGCGCAACCGTCATCGCTGACCAGCTGATCGCCAAGATCGACACCGAAGCCGTGGCCGGCGCCGCTGCAGCCCCCGCTGCCGCAGCACCTGCACCCGCTGCTGCCGCTCCCGCTGCTGCCGCTCCCGCCCCTGCTGCTGCGCCTGCAGCCGCTGGTGGCAACAAGGGCGACGTCGCCATGCCAGCTGCAGCCAAGCTGCTGGCGGACAACAACCTGTCGGTCGGCGCTGTCGCCGGCTCCGGCAAGGATGGCCGCGTCACCAAGGGTGATGTGCTGGCCGCCGTGGCCGGTGGCGTCAAGTCCACCGCCGCCGTGATCCCCACCGGTGCACCGACCAAGTCGCTGCCCCAGGTGGCATCGCCCGCCGCTGCCCAAGACCTGGGCGAGCGTCCAGAGCAGCGCGTGCCGATGAGCCGTCTGCGTGCCCGTATCGCCGAGCGCCTGCTGCAATCGCAGTCGACCAACGCGATCCTGACCACGTTCAACGAAGTGAACATGGCGCCCGTGATGGCCCTGCGCAAGAAGTTCCAGGACGATTTCACCAAGGAACACGGCGTCAAGCTCGGCTTCATGTCCTTCTTCGTGAAGGCCGCCGTGCATGCCCTCAAGAAGTACCCCGTGCTGAACGCGTCGGTCGATGGCACCGACATCATCTACCACGGTTACTTCGACATCGGTATCGCCGTGGGCTCGCCACGCGGTCTGGTGGTGCCCATCCTGCGCAATGCAGACCAGATGAGCTTCGCCGACATCGAAAAGAAGATCGCCGAATTCGGCAAGAAGGCTGCGGACGGCAAGCTGGGCATCGAAGACATGACCGGCGGCACGTTCTCCATCTCCAACGGTGGCACCTTCGGCTCGATGATGTCTACCCCCATCATCAACCCGCCACAATCGGCCATCCTGGGCGTTCACGCGACCAAGGACCGTGCTGTGGTCGAAAACGGCCAAGTGGTGGTGCGTCCGATGAACTACTTCGCGATGTCCTATGACCACCGCATCATCGACGGCCGCGAAGCCGTGCTGGGTCTGGTGGCGATGAAGGATGCGCTGGAAGATCCATCGCGTCTGCTGTTCGACCTGTAATCGGGTCGTCGGGCAGTGATGCTACGCGTTCTGGTGGCTGCAGCGTCCGCACTTGTGCTGGGCGCCTGCGGTACCTTGCCCCGCCCTGCAGCGCAGGATGTGGCCACGCAAAGCTGGAGCGGGGACTACCGCTTCCAGTGGGCAGCAGGCACCCAGGCTGCACGCCGGGGCTTGCCCGCTCCATCACAGATTCGCATCCGCCCGATCACCTCCGCCAAGGAGGTGCCCGGCGCGAAGGCGGACGGCAATGGCCCGCAATGGGCCATTTCGTTTGTCGGCGAGCCCGGCGCGCCGCTGCCGCTCACCCCCTTCAAGGCCCAGGGCTATGAAGAGATGGGCTGGGCGGTGATGCGCGCTGGCGGCAAGATTGCATGTCTGGAGTCCGGCTCCTTCATGTTCGTCTGCCGCACCCATCCCGGCACCACCTTGTCGTTTGGTCGTCAAAACGACGAACAACTGACCACCAAAACGGGCCTCTTCGGTGTGGCATTGCACCAGGGCAGTTTTGAACTAACACCATTGGATTAATCATGAGCAAGCAATTTGATGTCGTCGTGATCGGCGGCGGCCCCGGCGGATACGTAGCGGCCATCCGTGCAGCCCAGCTGGGCATGCAAGTGGCATGTATCGACGAGTGGAAGAACGCCGCCGGCGGCCCAGCCCTGGGCGGCACCTGCACCAACGTGGGTTGCATTCCCTCGAAGGCCCTGCTGCAGTCGTCCGAGCATTTTGAGCACGCCAACCTGCACTTTGCCGACCACGGCATCTCGACCGGCAAGGTCGCCATGGATGTGGCCAAGATGATTTCCCGCAAGGATGGCATCGTCAAGCAGAACAACGACGGCATCCAGTACCTGTTCAAGAAGAACAAGGTTACCTTCTTCCACGGCCGTGGCTCCTTCGTGAAGGCCGCTGACGGCGGTTACGAAATCAAGGTCGCCGGCAAGGAAGAAGAATCCATCACCGGCAAGCAGATCATTGTGGCCACTGGCTCCAATGCCCGCGCACTGCCTGGCGTGCCTTTCGACGAAGACAAGATTCTCTCCAACGACGGCGCACTGCGCCTGGGCGCTGTGCCCAAGAAGCTGGCGCTGATCGGCGCTGGCGTGATCGGCCTGGAAATGGGCTCGGTCTGGCGCCGTCTGGGCACCGAAGTGACCGTGCTCGAAGGCATGGACAAGTTCCTGCCCGCCGTGGACGAGCAAATCGCCAAGGAAGCCAAGAAGTCCTTCGACAAGCAAGGTCTGAAGATCGAGCTGGGCGTGAAGGTGGGCGACATCAAGGCCGACAAGAAGGGCGTGCAGATCAGCTACACCAATGCCAAGGGTGAAGCCCAGCAGCTGGATGTGGACCGTCTGATCGTGTCCATCGGCCGCGTGGCCAACACCATCGGCCTGAACCCCGAAGCCGTGGGCCTGGCCCTGGACGAGCGTGGTGCTATCGTCGTGGACGAGAACTGCAAGACCAACCTGCCTGGCGTCTGGGCCGTGGGCGATGTGGTGCGCGGCCCAATGCTGGCCCACAAGGCTGAGGAAGAGGGCGTTGCCGTGGCCGAGCGCATTGCCGGCCAACACGGCCATGTGAACTTCGCCACCCTGCCATCGGTGATCTACACCAGCCCCGAAGTGGCATGGGTGGGCCGCACCGAGCAGCAGCTCAAGGCCGATGGCGTGGCTTACAAGGCAGGCACCTTCCCGTTCCTGGCCAACGGCCGCGCACGTGCACTGGGTGACACCACCGGTATGGTCAAGTTCCTGGCGGACGCCACGACCGACGAAATCCTGGGCGTGCACATGGTCGGCCCCATGGTCTCGGAGCTGATCTCCGAAGCCGTGGTGGCGATGGAGTTCAAGGCATCGAGCGAAGACATCGCCCGTATCTGCCACGCCCACCCATCGCTGTCGGAATCGACCAAGGAAGCGGCACTGGCCGTGGACAAGCGCACCCTGAACTTCTGATCCTGAAATTTTAGGCGAAAATGGCCTCTGGTGCAGATTGGTTCTGCGCCAGAGGCTATGTCATTTATAGCAACAAGAGATTGAGACACCCATGGGTACAGCGGTAAGAGATGCATACGAGGCCGAACTCAAGGCCAAGGGTTTTCAGAGTGATCCTGCACAGATGCGTGCGGTGGACGCCTTGCAGCGCTGTGCCGATGAGTGGGAGCAGTACAAGAACAAGCGCTCCAACCCGATCAAGAAGCTGATCAACCACCCCGACATCCCGCGCGGGGTGTACATGTATGGCGGGGTGGGGCGCGGCAAGAGCTTCATCATGGATTGCTTCTTCAACGCCGTGCCGCTGCGCCGCAAGGTGCGTTTGCATTTCCATGAGTTCATGCGCGAGGTGCAGCGCGAGCTGACCTTGCTCAAGGGTACGCAGGACCCGCTCGATGTGCTGGGCGCCAAGATCGCCAAGAAGTACAAGCTCATCTGCTTTGACGAGTTCCATGTGGCGGACATCACCGATGCGATGATCCTCTACCGCCTGCTGCTGGCGCTGTTCAACAACGGCGTGGGCTTTGTCACCACCTCCAACTTCACGCCCGACGGCCTCTACCCCGATGGCCTGCACCGCGACCGCATTCTGCCGGCCATCGACCTGCTCAATGCGCGCATGGATGTGATCAACGTCGACAATGGCACCGACTACCGCCGCCGCGCCTTGGAGCTGGCCCAGCTCTACCACTGCCCGCTGGGCCCGCAGGCCGATGCAGCGATGGAGCAGACCTTTGGCCAGTTGGCCGAGGTGCCCGATGAGAAGCCGGTCTTCAAGATCGAATCGCGCGAGCTCAAGCCGCGCCGCCGTGCGGGTGGCGTGATCTGGTTTGATTTCCATGAGCTCTGTGTCAACCCGCGCTCACAGAACGACTACCTGGAGCTGGCGACCCAGTTCCACACCGTGCTGCTGTCCAATGTGCCGCAGATGTTCGTCAACATGGCCTCGCCCGCCCGCCGCTTTACCTGGCTGGTCGATGTGCTCTATGACCGCCGGGTCAAGCTCATCATGTCGGCTGCGGTGCCGCCTGAGCAGCTCTACACCGAAGGGCCGCTGTCCCATGAGTTTCCGCGCACCGTCTCGCGCCTCAACGAGATGCAGTCGCAGGAGTATTTGTCGCTGGAGAGACGCGTGGTCGATACCGCGCTGACCTGAGAAGAGAGGGCCCTATGCCTCGTTTGAACACTGTCACCGTGCTGGTGCTGCTGGCTGTCACCGGCCTGGCCCATGCGGCCTCCGGCAAAACCTCGAATGCGCAGGAGCGCACGCAGGCGCGTGCCCAGATCACGCTGGAGCGCAAGGACAGCGAAGCGCGCCTGGCCAACAACGAAAAGATCTGCTACCAGCACTTTGCGGTGACCGACTGCCTGCAGAAGGTGCGCCGCCAGTACAACACCGAAGAGCGCGCGCTGCGCCAGCGCGAGCTGGCCATCAATGCGCAGGAACGCGACGAGAAAACCGCGAACCAGCGCGATGCCCGCGCCAACAAGCAAAGCGATTTTGAGCGCAAGCACCCCACACTGGATGGAGGTGCCCTGAACCAGCCCGATCTGGAGCAGCGCCAGAAAGAGCACGACGAGCAGGCGGCCCAGCGCAGCAGCCATGCGCCCAAGCGCAATGCCGAGAGCATTGCCGAGCAGCAGCAGCGCCGCGAGCAGGATGCCGCCCGCCGCGCCACCAGCCAGGCCGGCAAGTTGGACAGCAAGCAGCGCACCCAGCAGCGCCACAACGAAGAGCGCCCCGACAACATCAGTGCCGCGCAAGAGGAATACGACGCCAAGCAGGAGGCTGCGCAGCGCAAGCTCGAAGCCCATAAAAAGCGCATGAAGGAGCTGGAAGGCAAGCGCAAGGCGGCGCCACTGCCCGTGCCCCAATAAGGCCGCCAAAACGCGTATCCCGCCTCAGGCTGCCTTGCTCGGGCTCCCCAGGCGCTGTAGTTCAGCCCAAACCCTATAATGGAAGATTCGCGCCCGCACCGCTTCAGGGGAAGCCGGACAGGCGCCACCACTGCATCACACCATGAGTACACCCACTTTTTCCGTCGCTGAGATCCGCAAGACCTTCTTGGACTTTTTCGCGTCCAAGGGGCACACCATTGTTCCGTCCAGCCCGCTGGTGCCGGGCAACGATCCGACGCTGATGTTCACCAACTCCGGCATGGTGCAGTTCAAGGATGTGTTCCTGGGCACCGACAAGCGCCCCTACACCCGGGCGACCAGCGTGCAGACCTGCCTGCGTGCGGGCGGCAAGCACAACGACCTGGAAAACGTGGGCTACACCGCGCGCCACCACACCTTCTTCGAAATGCTGGGCAACTGGTCCTTTGGTGACTACTTCAAGCGCGAATCGCTCAAGTGGGCCTGGGAGCTGCTGACCGAGGTCTACAAGCTGCCGGCCGAGAAGCTGCTGGCCACCGTCTATGAAGAAGACGACGAGGCCTACGACATCTGGACCAAGGAGATCGGCCTGCCCCCAGAGCGTGTGATCCGCATCGGCGACAACAAGGGCGGCCGCTACAAGAGCGACAACTTCTGGATGATGGCCGACACCGGCCCTTGCGGCCCTTGCTCGGAGATCTTCTACGACCACGGCCCGCACATTGCCGGCGGCCCTCCAGGCTCGCCCGATGAAGACGGTGACCGTTTCATCGAAATCTGGAACAACGTGTTCATGCAGTTCGACATGGCCGAAGACGGCTCGGTCAAACCACTGCCAGCCCCTTGCGTCGACACCGGCATGGGCCTGGAGCGCCTGGCTGCCATCTTGCAGCATGTGCACAGCAACTACGAGATCGACCTGTTCCAGGCGCTGATCAAGGCCGCTGCACGCGAGACCCATATCGACGACCTGGAAACCCCATCGCTGAAGGTCATCGCCGACCACATCCGCGCGACCGCCTTCCTGGTGGCCGATGGCGTGATCCCGTCGAACGAAGGCCGGGGCTATGTGCAGCGCCGCATCATCCGTCGCGCTATCCGCCACGGCTACAAGCTGGGCCAGAAGACGCCGTTCTTCCACAAGCTGGTCAAGGACCTGGTCGCCGTGATGGGCGATGCCTACCCCAAGATCCGCGAGCAGGAAGCGCGCATCACCGAGGTGCTCAAGGTCGAGGAAGAGCGCTTCTTCGAGACCCTGGCCAACGGCATGGACATTCTGGACAGCGCACTGGCCGGCGGCGCCAAGGTGCTGCCCGGTGATGTGGCCTTCAAGCTGCACGACACCTACGGCTTCCCGCTGGACCTGTCCAACGACGTGGCGCGTGAGCGCGGCCTGAGCGTGGACGAGGCAGGCTTCCATGCCGCAATGGAGCAGCAAAAGAGCCAGGCCCGTGCCGCAGGCAAGTTCAAGATGGACCGCGCACTGGAATACACCGGCGCGGCCAATGCCTTCACCGGCTATACGCAGCTGAGCGAGGCCGCCAAGGTCGTGGCGCTGTATGTCGATGGCAGCAGCGTCAACGCGATCAACGCCGGCCAGACCGCCGTGGTCGTGCTGGACACCACGCCGTTCTACGCCGAATCGGGTGGCCAGGTGGGCGACCAGGGTGTGATCTCGGCCGGTGCCAACCGCTTTGTCGTGGAAGACACTTTGAAGATCAAGGCCGATGTGTTCGGCCACCATGGCCAGCTCGCTGCGGGCAGCCTCAAGGTGGGCGATGCAGTGCAGGCCGAGGTCGATACCGCCTTGCGCGCCGCCACCATGCGCAACCACTCGGTCACCCACATCATGCACAAGGCACTGCGGGAAGTGCTGGGCGACCATGTGCAGCAAAAGGGCAGCCTGGTCAATGCGGAACGCACCCGTTTTGACTTTGCCCACAACAGCCCCGTGACCGACGCGCAAAAGCGCGAGATCGAAAAGCGCGTGAATGCCGAGATCCTGGCGAACACCGAAACCGGCGCGCGCGTGATGGACATCGAGAGCGCACAAAAGACCGGCGCAATGATGCTGTTTGGCGAAAAGTACGGCGAGACCGTGCGCGTGCTGGACATCGGCTCAAGCCGTGAACTCTGCGGCGGCACCCATGTGCAGCGCACCGGCGATATCGGCCTGTTCAAGGTCGTCGCCGAAGGCGGCGTGGCTGCGGGCGTGCGCCGTATTGAAGCGGTGACCGGCGAGAACGCGCTGGCTTATCTGCAGTTGCTCGAATCAACCGTGGATGAAGCCGCTTCGACCTTGAAGGCGCCCGTGGCCGAGCTCAACCACCGCATCGGTGGCGCGCTCGACCAGATCAAGGCGCTGGAGAAGGAACTGGCCCAGCTCAAGGGCAAGCTGGCGTCGAGCCAGGGCGACGAGCTGGCCGGCCAGGCGGTGGACGTCAAGGGCATCAAGGTGCTGGCGGCCACCCTGGATGGCGCCGATGCGAAAGCGCTGCGCGACACCATGGACAAGCTCAAGGACAAGCTGGGCACCGCTGCCATCGTGTTGGCGGCTGTAGACGGCGACAAGGTACAGCTGGCCGCAGGCGTGACCAAGGACAGCATTGGCAAGGTCAAGGCCGGTGAGTTGGTGAACTTTGTCGCCCAGCAAGTGGGTGGCAAGGGCGGCGGCAAGCCCGACATGGCGATGGCCGGCGGCACCAACCCAGCGGGCCTCGCGCAAGCGCTGGCGGGCGTTCAAGCCTGGGTGGCCGAGCGGGTCTGATAGCGGCTTAAGCGGTTTCGCAATCCCCAACGAGCCTCCTGCAGTGCAGGGGGCTTTTTTGCGTCCGCACAGCAGCCAGCACTTCGCCGCTCTGACCATTTCGCATGGCGGTACGTAGTCGCACTTAACGAAATTGACCTGCCCGCATGAGAAGATCGCCGCGCTTTGAAATTAACGCGAGACAGAAAGGTGACTATGTCGGTGCAATTGGAAGAGAGCCGCTCGGCGCGGTTTGCGATGCGGTGTGCGGCCTGGGCCGAGAAATGGTTTCCCGATTCCTGGGTGTTTGCCGTGGTGGGGATTGCGATCGTGGTGGCAGCGGCATTGGCCATTGGCGTGCCGGTGCAGGAGACCAGCAAGGCCTTTGGCAAGGGTTTTTGGAGCCTGATCCCGTTCACGATGCAGATGGCCTTTGTGGTGATTGGCGGCTATGTGGTGGCCAGCTCCAAGCCCGCATCGCGCCTGATTGAAGCGCTGGCCAAGGTGCCGGGCAATGGCCGCAGTGCGGTGGCCTGGGTGGCACTGATCTCGATGGTGGCCTCGCTGCTCAACTGGGGCCTGAGCCTGGTGTTTGGTGGCCTGCTGGTCAAGGCGCTGGCCCGCCGCACCGACCTGAAAATGGACTACCGCGCAGCCGGCGCTGCGGCCTACCTGGGCCTGGGCGCCGTCTGGGCGCTGGGCATTTCCTCGTCGGCTGCGCAGCTGCAGGCCAACCCGGCCAGCCTGCCGCCGTCGATCCTGGCGATCACCGGTGTCATCCCGTTCACCGAGACGATTTTCCTGTGGCAATCGGGCGTGATGCTGCTGGCCCTGGTGCTGATCTCGCTGCTGATTGCCTATGTGACGGCGCCGGGCGCAGCCAATGCCAAGGATGCTGCCGCCTGCCAGGTGGACATCAGCGCCGAGGCGCAACCGGTGACCAAGCCCACCCGCCCCGGTGAATGGCTGGAGCACAGCCCGCTGCTGATCATTTTTCTGGTGCTGCTGGCAGTCGGCTGGATGGTCGAAGAGTTCTCCAGCAAGCCGGCGATCCAGGCGATCTCGGGCCTCAACACCTATAACCTGATTTTTCTGATGGTCGGGGCCTTGCTGCACTGGCGCCCGCGCAGCTTTCTGGATGCGGTGGCGCGCGCCGTGCCCACCACCACCGGTGTGCTGATCCAGTTTCCGCTCTACGGCTCGATCGCCGCGATCATGACCGAGGTCAAGGGCGTTGATGGCCACACGATTGCGCACTATATCTCGACCTTTTTCACCCAGATCGCCACGCATGACACCTACGCGCTGCTGATGGGTGTGTACTCGGCCATCCTGGGCTTCTTCATCCCCTCGGGCGGCGGCAAGTGGATCATCGAGGCGCCGTATGTGATGCAGGTGGCCAATGACCTGCAGTACCACCTGGGCTGGGCCGTGCAGATCTACAACGCGGCCGAGGCACTGCCCAATCTGATCAACCCCTTCTACATGCTGCCGCTGTTGGGCGTGCTGGGCCTCAAGGCGCGCGACCTGATCGGCTTCACCTTTGTGCAGCTGCTGGTGCATATCCCGGTGGTGCTGTTCCTGCTGTGGTTCCTGGGCCAGACCCTGGCCTATATTCCGCCAGTGATGCCTTGAGCATCGTTGGGTGGCAACCCGCCATGACCCGGGCGAGCTACGGCTCGCCTTTTTTGCTGACTTTGCTTACAAAACCAGCGGCCATTTCGGGTTAACCTTGGCCCCCATCGAAGACCATAACGAGGAGAGAGCAATGGCGAAAACAACATGGAGTGGCGCTGCGCTGGGCGCACTGGCACTGGCTTTGGTGGCCATCGCCCCCACCGCGCAGGCCCAGTATGGGCGCGACGGCGAGGTGACCTGCGAGAGCCAGGATGGACGCACGCGTGAGTGCCGCACTCCGTTTCGTGACCCGGTCGTGAGCGAAACCTTGTCGAGCGCATCCTGCGTGGAAGGCCGCAGCTGGGGCCACCGCGGAGGCGGTGTGGTCTGGGTGACCGACGGTTGCCGCGCCCGCTTTGCCGATAGCCGAGGTGGCGGTGGCTGGGGCGGTGGCGGCAGCAACCAGCTGGTGCGCTGCGAGAGCAATGACGGCCGCATGCGTGAATGCGCCATTCCGCGTGGTGCCCGGGTCGAGGTTGCCCGCCAGCTCTCCGACGCGCGTTGCGACGAGGGCCGCAGCTGGGGCCAAAGCGGTGATTCTGTCTGGGTCAGCCGGGGCTGCCGTGCCGATTTCGCCATCAGCAGCGGTTACGGTGGCGGCTACGGCGGCGGCCGGCCCAACCCTGGCTATGGCCAGGGCCGTGAACTGACCTGCAGCAGCGATGACCGCCGCGACAACAGCTGCGACTGGAATGCGCGCTGGGGCCGCCCGGTGCTGCTCGAGCAGCTGTCCAGCGACAGCTGCCGCGAAGGCTATACCTGGGGCTATGACGACCGGGCTCGCCGCATCTGGGTCACGCGCGGTTGCCGTGGCCGTTTTGGCAGCCGTTGATCTCGGCAAGCCACGACAAAGCGGTCAGCATTAGCTGGCCGCTTTTTTCATGGGCGCATCCATCGGCTGCAGAATCAGCAGCGCCCGAAAATCATTCACATTGGTGTGGGTCGGTCCGGTCACCACCAGATCGCCCAGCGGGCCAAAAAAGCCATAGCTGTCATTGCGGTCCTGGTAGGCAGCAGGTTTGAGCTGCAGCGCAGCGGCCCGGGCCAGCGTGTCCGGTGTCACCACCGCGCCGGCATTGTCTTCCACCCCATCAATGCCATCGGTATCGGCCGCCAGCGCCCATACACCGGGCACGGCCTGCAGTGCCTGGGCCAGCCCCAGGCAGAACTCGCCGGCACGGCCGCCCCGGCCCCGCGCGGTGCCTTCGGCCGGTTTGCGCAGCGTCACCGTGGTCTCACCGCCAGACAGAATCACGCAGGGCCGGGCAAAAGGCTGGCCATGCAGGGCCACAGCACGGGCCAGCGCGGCATGCACCTTGGCCACTTCGCGGGATTCGCCCTCCATCTCGTCGCTGAGCACATGGCAGGCGATGCCGGCATCGCGCGCGGCAGCGGCCGCTGCCTGCAAGGACTGCTGCGGAGTGGCAATCAGCTGCACCTGGTGGCCGGCAAAGCGTGGGTCGCCGGGCTTGGGGGTTTCCAGCAAGCCGCTGCGCAGCGCCTCGCGCACGGGCTCGGGTACCGCAATCGCATAGCGCTCCAGGATTGCCAGCGCATCGGCGCAAGTGCTGGGGTCTGGCACCGTCGGACCGCTGGCGATGATGGCCGGCGAATCACCGGGTACATCGCTGATCAGCAGGCTGACCACCTGCGCCGGATGGCAGGCGGCACCCAGGCGCCCGCCCTTGATGCGAGAGAGATGCTTGCGCACGCAGTTCATCTCGCCGATGTGGGCGCCGCTCTCGAGCAGCTCGCGGTTGATGCGCTGCTTGTCGGCCAGGGTCAGGCCCTCGGCCGGCAAGGTGAGCAGCGCCGAGCCGCCGCCCGAGATCAGGCAAATCACCAGGTCATCGGCGCTGAGCCCTTCGGTCAAGGCCAGCATGCGCTCGGCCGCTTGCAGGCCGGCGGCATCGGGCACGGGGTGGGCCGCTTCCACCACCTCGATGCGCTGGGCCAGGCCCAGCGGGCGCGGCGGAACATGCCCATAGCGCGTGACGACCAGGCCCGACAGCGGCGCCTCCAAAGGCCAGAGCTGTTCCATGGCCTGTGCCATTGCCGCGCCGGCCTTGCCCGCCCCAATCACCAGGGTGCGGCCCTTGGGCACCGCCGGCAAATGCTTGCGCAGGCCTTCCAGCGGCAGTGCATCGCGCACGGCGACCCGGTACAGGTGCTGCAGAAACTGCAAGGGCTGCAAATGGGGCTCGGGCACCGGCTGGGCATCAGCGCTGCCATGCACATCGAGATGGTGGACCGCAAAGGCAGTGGAGGGGGTAGAGGTCATGGGCTGGGAGCGTGGCAGAGTGAGCCGTTTTGCGAAGGCGCGGCTGGTCGCCCTTGCGGTGGATTGTCGCTGCGCCCCCGGGGTATGGGCAAGCAGCGATAATGCTGCCCTATGTCATCCCCCAAAGTGTTGTTCGGCTTCCATGCCGTTGGTGTGCGCATGAAGATTGCGCCCAAATCGATCATCGAAGTCTATTTCGAGTCCACGCGCCGCGATGCGCGCATGCGCCAATTTCTGGAGCGCGCCAAAGAGGCGGGGGTGCGGCTGATCGAGGCAGATGCACCGCGCATCGCCAAGCTGGCCGGCTCGCACGGCCACCAGGGCGTGGCTGCCCGTGTTGAAGAGATCAAGGACACCCGCACCCTGGATGAGCTGCTTGACGACCTGGAAGAAGCCGGCGTCACCTCGCCACTGCTGCTGGTGCTCGACGGCGTGACCGATCCGCACAACCTGGGTGCCTGCCTGCGCGTGGCCGATGGTGCCGGCGCCCATGCGGTGATTGCGCCCAAGGACCATGCAGTCGGCATCAATGCCACCGTAGCCAAGGTGGCCAGTGGCGCTGCCGAGACGGTGCCATACTTCATGGTGACCAACCTGGCGCGTACCTTGAAAGAGCTCAAGGAGCGCAATGTCTGGATTATCGGCACCAGCGATGACGCCCCCAACACCTTGTACCAGGTGGACCTCAAGGGCCCCGTGGCCCTGGTGCTGGGCGCCGAAGGCGATGGCATGCGCCAGCTCACCCGCAAGACCTGCGATGAGCTGATCGGCATCCCGATGATGGGGGCCGTGTCCAGCCTCAATGTGTCGGTGGCCAGCGGCGTTTGCCTGTATGAGGCGCTGCGCCAGCGCACGCCTGCCAAGGCTGGTTAACAAACCCTTCCCACTGGCAAGCGTCCCAGGCGCTGCACCCAAAAAAAGGCTGAACCCCATCGGGCTCAGCCTTTTGCTTTTGGCCCAATCGACTTAGTCGTCCAGTTTCTCGCGCAGCACCGCACCGGTTTCGGGGTGGATCTTCAGATCGACGCGGAAACCCTGGGCATTGATCGCATCGGCTTCCCAGATACCGTCATCGAGCTCCAGGTCATGGATGTGGGTGTAGCCCGCCTGGGTCAGCAGCTGCTGGATTTGCGCTGCGCTCAAAATGGCGCTGCCCGCACCGGCGCCCGGGGTAGGGGCAGGCTGGCCGGGTTGGGACAGCACATCCAGGCTTACCGGGTGCAGCACCAGCTTTTGCTTAACGCCATTGGCGCCGCGCACCTTGGCTTCCCAGAAGCCGTCGTCAAACTCCACTTCCTTGATCTGGCCGTAACCCATGGCTTGCAGCTTGGCAGCAACCTGGCTGGCGCCGGGGTAGGTGCTGCCCAGCTCGGCCTTGCGCAGGGCCAGCAGGCTGCCGTCGGCATCGCTCACCAGCACATAGGCGCGGCTGCCGTCTGGCTGGGTGGCCTTGGCGGTCCAGTAGCCGTATTGCTTTTCCAGGTCTTGCGGAGCGACCAGGCCGCTGGCGCTGATGCTGTTGAGCACTTCCTGGGCGTTGTAGGCCTGGGCAGCAAATGGCAGGCTGGCAGCGAGGCCGGCGGCACCCAGGATCCAGGCGATGGTGGTCTTCTTCATGGTTCAATCCCTTCAATGATGTGGCATGCAAACCAGCAGCTGGCTGATTCGTCATGGACTGAAGTATTGAAAACCTTGCCTAAACGCAGTGTGAAGTGTTCGTTCATGGTCTGTTTAGTCGCGCTTGTCATAATGCTTGCCATGGCGCAAATTCCCCCCCGCATTTCTCGCATCGCTGCCTGGCCTCTGGCCTGCAGTTTGCTGCTGGGCGGCGTCAGCCAGGCGGCCGAGCATGACGCCGTGCGTGCGGCGGTGGCCACTGGCCAGTACAAGCCCTTGTCGGCCATCCTGAGCGACATTGCCGCCAGCCAGGCCGGCCGTGTGGTGGATGTCGAGACCAAGCGCGGCCCCAAGGGCGAGCTGCGCTACGAGATCAAGCTGGTGGACAGCCAGGGCCTCAAGCAGGAGCTGCTGATCGATGCGGCCAGTGGCCAGACTGTGCAGCGCGTGGCCAAGGACCGCTCGCAGGCGCTGGGCATGCGGGAGCTGGCGCAGTACCTGGCCAAGCTGGCGCAGCAGCACGCGAGCCGCATCACCGATGTGGAGTTTGAGCGCGACAGCCAGGGCCGGGGCGTCTATGAAATCAAGCTCAGCGCAGACCAGCAGGGCTACCGCAAGCTGGTGATGGATGCGGCCACGGGTGCGGTGCTGCCAATGGCCCCGGCCAAGGCCCGCAACCCCGCGCCGCTCAAGCGCGTGGACGAGGTTCTGCAGGCACTGGCACCCCGGTTCTCGGGCCAGGTGCTGGAGGTGGAACTGGAGCACGACGAGATCCAGGCCTCTTATTACGAGATCGAGTTGCTGCAGAGCAATGGCAGCACCTTGGAGCTCAAGGTCGATGCGCGCAGCTTGCAGGTGATCCAACAAAAGCTGGAGGACTGAGCGCAGATGCGAATCCTGGTGGTGGAAGACGATGCCGAGCTGGCCGCGCAAATGGAGCAGGCGCTGGTGCGTGCCGGGTTTTCGGTCGATGTGGAGGCCGATGGCGATGCCGCATCGTTTGCGGGCAGCACCGAGCCCTACGACGCGGCCGTGCTGGACCTGGGTCTGCCCCAGCGCGATGGGCTGACGGTGTTGCGCGATTGGCGCGAGGCGGGTTGCCAGTGGCCGGTGCTGATCCTGACGGCGCGCAACCGCTGGAGCGACAAGGTGGCCGGCTTTGGCGCGGGGGCCGATGACTACCTGACCAAGCCCTTTATGCTCGACGAGGTGGTGCTGCGCCTGCGCGCCATGCTGCGCCGCAGCGCCGGCAGTGCGGCCACGGTGCTGCGCGCGGGCTGCCTGGAATACGACGTAACGGCCGGCCGCTTTTTGCAGGATGGCCAGGGGCTGCAGCTGACGGCGCAGGAGCACAAGATTCTGGCCTATTTGATACACCACCCCAACCGCGTGCTCACGCGCACCGAGATCAGCGAGCATGTCTATGCCCGCGATCTGGACCCGGACTCCAACACGCTTGATGTGCTGATCGGCCGCATACGGCGCAAGCTGCGCCAGTCCGATCTGCTGGTGACCGAGCGCGGCCAGGGTTTTCGGCTGAACGCGCCCAGCTAGCTGTTGCTGAAGCCCCGCCGCACCATGGCCTTGTCCCCCAGTTCTGCCCACGAGAGCCCGCCCGCGCGGCGCTCACCTGCGCGGCGCTGGTCGCTGGCTGCGCGCATGGCCGCCTTGGTCATCGTGCCCAGTTTGCTGGTGATGGGGCTGGGCGGCTGGTGGCTGCGTTACGAGGTGCATGCCAGCTTGCTGGGCAGCATGTCGCGCAGCCTGGAGGAAAAATCCGAGCGCATCCACGCGCGCCTGGCGCTGCTGCCCGATGGCCGGGTGCAGGAGGCAGCCGGCGGCAGCGACGAGTTCAGCGCCATTTTCTCGGGCTGGTACTGGCAGCTGCAGGGCCAGGCGCCTGCGCAACTGCGCACGGCTGCTGCGCCGGTCGTGTTGGCGCGTTCGCGCTCGCTGTGGGACCAGCCCGACCTGGTGGTAAAGCGGGCAGGGCTCTGGGGCAGCGAGCGCTTGCAGCAGGCCCTGGGCCCGCAGCAGGAGCCGCTGTGGGTGCAGCATTTTTCGCTGCAGCTGGCGGCGGGTGCCGCGCCGATGCACCTGCAGGTCTTTGGCCCGGCTCAGCCGCTGATCGCCAGCCTGCGCCGCATTGACCAGATTCTCTGGATCACCGGCGCCATGCTGCTCTTGCTGATTGGCGCGCTGGTCTGGCTGCAGCTGCGCGTGGGCCTGGCGCCGCTCAAGCGCCTGGTCGATGTGATTGCCGGCCTGGGCAAGCCGCTGCCCGGCGCGGCGCCCGCCACCGAGCAGATTGCCCAGCTGCCGCTGGGCGCTGACCTGCAGCCTTTGCAGCAGGAACTGGCCGCCTTGCTCGCGCGCAACACCCAGGTGGTGGAACGCTCACGCTCGCACGCGGCCGACCTGAACCATGCGCTGAAAAAACCCTTGTCGCTGCTGATGGCCCATGCCGGCAGTGGGGCAGCCCTGCCGGCGGACCTGGTGCTGCAGCAGACCACGGCGATGGCGCGGCTGATTGACCGCTACCAGGCCCGCACCTTCAGCGATGCCACCTTGGTGCACGGCCCAAGCGCCGGCCTGCCTGTGGATGTGCTGGCCTGCGCGCGGCAGATGCTGGCGATGCTGCGCCAGCTGCACCAGGCGAGTGACCTGGACTGGCAGCTGGTGGAGGAGGCTAGCCCGCTGTGGTGGCGGGGCGAGCGCGCCGATCTGGAGGAGCTGCTGGGCAATCTGCTGGATAACGCGGGCAAATGGGCTGCCTCGCAGGTGCGGCTGACGGTGCAGCGCAACGCCAGCCAAGGCCTGGTGCTGCAGGTGGAAGACGATGGCCCGGGCATGACAGCCGCGCAAATGCAGGCAGCTGGCGCGCGGGGCCAGCGTTTTGATGAAACGGTGGCCGGCACGGGCCTGGGCCTGTCGATTGCCCAGCAGATCGTGCAAGGCTACGAAGGCCAGTTGCAATTGCGCAAGAGCGAGGCCTTGAAGGGGCTGCTGGTACATGTGGAGATGGCCGGCGTAGTGGCCTGATACGGCGCAGCGGCCCCAGGGTGGCCCAGGTGGCCCGGGTGGCCTTGTCAAGTCCCCAACTGCACGACCGGCGCGAATCCGCCAAAGATCATCCGCTTGGCATCAAACGGCATATTGGCCGGTTGCAGGTCCGCCAGGCGCGGGTCGGCCATCACTGCAGCATTGATACGGTCGCGCTCGGCGCGCGAGGTGTAGACGATCCAGGAAAAGCAGGCGACCTCATCGGACTGGAGCTTGACCGCCATCGGAAACGAGGTGACTTCGCCGTCAGGCACATCGTCCCCCACACATTCCCAGTACTGCAGCGCGCCGTGCTCCATCCAGACCTTGCCAGCGGCCTCGGCCATCGCGCGGTAGGCATCGAGATTGGCGCGGGGCACGGGCAGTACAAATCCATCGACATAGGGCATGGTGGTCTCCTGGGCGCTCAACGGCGCCGTTATGCGTGGGCGCTATATCGCAGCGAGCGAGCCTTTGCTACAGCGTGGCAGCCAGGGCGACCAACTGGTCGGTGGCCGTGCCCCAACCGGTGTGGAAGCCCATGGCCTCGTGCTGCTTGCGGCTCTCTTCGCTCCAATGCCGCACGGTCGCGGTGTAGCGCGTCTGGCCGCCATCGGGCTCAAACTCGATGATGGCGGTCATAAAGGGTTTGGCGCTTGGCACCCAGCCAGCGGTATAGGCATCGGTAAACACCAGCCTGCGCTCGGGCACCACCTCCAGGTACACGCCGGCATTGGGGTATTCGTTGCCTTGCGGGTCGCACATGACGATCTGGCTGCCGCCGCCCACGCGTACATCGATGTCGGCGCTGGCAATCGTCCAGGGTTTGGGCACAAACCATTGGGCCAGCAGTGCAGGCTCGGTCCAGCAGCGGTAGAGGGTGGCGGCGGGGACGTTGATCAGGCGGCTGAGCACCAGATCGTGGAGATGGGGCTGTACGGACATGGTGGCTGGCTTGGTGCGTTTTGCGGGTCTGGCAGTGGGATGGAAAGGGCCTCAGGCCGCGGGCTGCGTTTGGACATTCACCATCCAGGGCGTGCCAAAACGGTCGGTGACCATGCCAAAGCCGGGCGACCAGAAGGTGGCAGAAAACGGCATCGCAACCTGGCCACCATCCGCCAGACCGTTGAAGATGCGCTCGCCATCGGCTGCGGAATCCACACCGATGGAGACCCACATGCCCTGGGGTTTGGCATAGCCGCCGCCGCAGGTCTCGGCGCTGGCGCCGGGCATCGCAGGCATGGTGTCCGAGGCCATGATCGCCTGGCTGCCCACTTGCAGATGGGCGTGCATCAGGCGGGATTGCGCCTCGGGCGGGAGCTGCGGCATGCCTTCGCCAGGCGGCATGTCGCTAAAGCGCATCTGGTGCATGATCTGGCCGCCAAACAGCTGGGCGTAAAAGGCCATGGCTTCGGCGCAATCGCCATCAAAGTTCAGATAGGGGATGAATTGCATTCTTGTCTCCTGGTCGTGGGTCAGCCATTCTGGGCTCGGCCCGTCCATCGTGTCCATCTCCAAATCGTGATGAGCGTTTCTGAATGTAAGCCGCTAGAGCTCGCCCTGCACGGCGATGCTGGACTGGAGCGGTGGAGCCCAAGCCTTGCCGTATGCTGGGCGCCTGTTCTTCACTGCCGCCTCTATGTCTTTTGATCCCTTGGATACCTCCGCAGCGCTGCCGCTTGCCGATACAGAAATTGCCAGCCTGCGACAGCGCTTGCACAATGCGCGGCATCTGCTGGTGCTGACGGGCGCAGGGGCCAGTGCGGAGTCCGGTGTACCGACCTTCCGCGATGCGCAGACGGGCTACTGGGCGCAGTTCAGCCCCGAGGAGATGGCCAGCGAGGCGGGTTTTCTGGCCCATCCGCAGCGGGTCTGGGACTGGTACCAGTACCGCCGTGATCTGGTCCGCCAGGTGATGCCCAATGCCGGCCATGTGGCGCTGGCCCAATGGCAGGCGCGCCACCCCGGCCGGATGACCCTGGTCACGCAGAACGTCGATGGCCTGCACCAGCGTGCGGGCAGTACGCCAGTGCTGTGCCTGCATGGCAATCTGATGGACAACCGCTGGCTGCTGCCGCCCAAGCCCTGTTGCGATGCCCGCTTTACCGAAGGCGATGCGCCGCCGCAATGCCCTGGCTGCGGCAACTACCTGCGCCCGGCGGTGGTCTGGTTTGGCGAGGCCTTGCCCCATGCCGAGCTGCAGCAGGCGCAAGATGCCGCCAAGGCCTGTGACCTGATGCTGGTGATTGGCACCTCCGGCCATGTCTACCCGGCGGCCGGACTGGCCCATATCGCCGCCCGGGGCGGCGCCCATGTGGTGGTCATCAACCCCGAGCCGACCGCACTCGACAGCGTGGCCGACCGCTGCTGGCGCCTGCCTTCGGCACAGATTTTGCCGGCGCTGCTGGCCTAGGCTTGTCGCTTGCCTTCGCTCAAGCCTCGGCGCTGGCGGCGTTGAGTGTGGCCATCGCATCGGCATCGAGCTGCAACTGGCTGGCACGGATCAGCGACTGCAGCTGCTCGAGGTTGCTGGCGCTGGCAATCGGCGAGGCAATGGCCGGCTGGCGCATGACCCAGGCCACGGCCACCTCGCCCATCGGGGCGCCCGTGCGGCTGCTCACCTGTTCGAGCGCGGCCAGAATGCGCAAGCCCCGGTCGTTCAGATACAGCTGGGTGGTCTTGGCGCCGCGCGGGCTTTTGCTCGCGTCCTCGGCCTTGCGGTACTTACCGGTCAAAAAGCCGGCAGCCAGGCTGTAGAAATTGATGACGCCCACGCCCTGCGCAACGCACAGCGGCTGCAGCTCTTGCTCGAACACGGCACGGTCGTAGAGGTTGAAAAGCGGCTGCAGGCTCTCATAGCGCGCCAGGCCATGCTGCTCGCTGGTCTGCAGCGCCTGGGCCAAACGCGCTGCGCTGTAGTTGCTGGCGCCCACGGCGCGCAGCTTGCCCTCGGCAATCAGTTCGCCAAAGGTGCCCATCACATCGGCCAGCGGTACCTGCGCGTCGTCGTCATGCGATTGGTAGAGGTCGATGTAATCGGTCTGCAGGCGCTGCAAGGAGGCATCGACCGCCTGGCGGATGTACTCCGGGCGCAGGCCGACCTTGCCATCGCCCATGTCCTTGCCGACCTTGGTGGCCAACACCACCTGCGCACGCTTGCCCGAGCTGCGCAGCCATTTGCCCAGCACGCGCTCCGATTCGCCGCCGCTGTGGCCAGGCGCCCAGCGCGAGTACACGTCAGCGGTATCAACAAAGTTCATGCCGGCATCCAGCCAGGCATCGAGTAGGCGAAAGCTGGTGGCCTCGTCAGTCGTCCAGCCAAACACATTGCCGCCCAGGCACAGCGGCGAGACTTGCAGAGGGGATCGGCCAAGAGAACGCAGGGATGTTGTCATAGCGAATACGCGCGTCAGTGCCCAGCAGGGCGGAGCAAACATTATGCGGCGCGGGCTGGCGCAGTGCTATCGTTGATGCAGCGCAAACCGCTCGCAATTGCCGCATAGGTGGCAGTGCTGCTGGGCCTGCCAGGTTTGCCGGGCCCTGCGTTTTAGAGTAAGTTATGCATGCAACAACAAAAAGGAGTGACACTATGTTCAAACATATTCTGGTGCCGGTCGATGGGTCTGCCACCTCCATGCTCGCCGTCAACAAAGCCGCCGGTCTTGCCAAGGCCTTTGGCAGCCAGGTCACTGCGGTGTATGTGATCGATCCCTATCCCTTTACCGGCGTGGGCGCCGATTTTGCCTATGGCCAGGCGCAGTACCTGTCTGCCGCCACTGCCGATGCGCACACTGCCTTGGATGCCGTCAAAACTGCGATGGAGCAGGCGGGCATCCCCGTCGATACCGTCATGGGCGAGGGCCACTCCGTGCACGATGGCGTGATGGAAGCCGTCAAAACCACGGGGGCCGACCTCATTGTCATGGGGTCGCATGGCCGCAAGGGCCTGGAAAAGCTGGTGCTGGGCAGCGTGACCCAGCGCGTGCTGAGTGACAGCCTGATCCCCGTGTTGGTGGTGCGCCAGTAACCTCTGCGGCGGCACCCGGCTTGCTGCCGTTTTCATTGAGGGGATGGCTACCGGGCAGCGCTGCGGCGCTGCCCAAAGTTGTGTAGCACGCAATGCTTTTGTGACCGCCGTAAGCTCGCCCGCTTGACGGAGTTTTACATGCAGTCCTTTCCTCCTCCTTATTGTGATGCCGACCAGGTGGACGGCACCTTGCGCGCCTATGGCTATGCGGTGCTCAGCCCTGCGGCCGTGGCGCAGTGGGCAGCCTGCCCACCCGATGCGCTGGCAGCACTCAGCAGCCACTGGGAGGCCATGCCCCATGATGCCTACCTGAAAGACGGTGGCCGCTACCGCAAGCGCCGCCATTCCTGCTATGTGGTGCAGGACGACCAGGTGCAGGCGGTGACGCACCGCGCCCACTGGCAGCCGGTGGAATACAACGCCTTGCATGGCGGCATGCAGCGCTGGTTTGAACCCGTCGCAGCCAGCACCCAGGTGCTGCCCGCCTGGCGCCAGATCATGCGGGCGCTGGGGCATACCGCGCAGGCGCTGTTTCCCAGCACTGGGCAGGCACCCTGGTACACCGAGGCCCACCAGTTCCGCATCGACACCGCCGAAGGCATTGGCAGGCCCACCCCCGAAGGCGCGCACCGCGATGGCGTGGACCTGGTGGCCGTGTTTCTCGTGGCACGCGAAGGCATCAAGGGCGGGGAGACCCGGGTGTTTGATGCCCAGGGCCCGCAAGGCCTGCGCTTTACCTTGACCGAGCCCTGGTCGCTGATGCTGCTCGACGATGCCCGCATGATTCATGAGAGCACACCGATCCAACCAGTGGGTGAGGAACCGGGCCACCGCGATACGCTGGTGGTGACCCTGCGCCGCGAGGCTTTCCAGGGAGACGGCGCCTGAAGGCTGGCATCGCCATTAGCCATTCGGGCCTTTGGCCTGGCCACAAAAAAGGGCACCTGCGAGGTGCCCTTGTCGTATGCCAGCCCTGGGGCTTACTGGATGGTCGCGCCCGAGGCCTCAACAATGGCCTTGGCGTCCTGGAAGTCCTTGTGGAAGAACTTGTCAAAGTCCGATACGGACATGGACTGGGGCTCGGCGCCTTGCGCCAGGATGGAATCCTGCACTTCCTTTTGGCCCAACAGCTTGTTGACCTCGGTGTTGAGCTTGCTGACGATGGGCGCGGGCAGGTTCTTGGGGCCAAACAGGCCATACCAGGTGCTCACATCAAAGCCCTTCATGCCCAGTTCCGCAACGGTAGGCACATCGGGCAGCGAGCTGCTGCGCTTGGCCGAGGTAACTGCCAGCGGACGCAGCTTGCCGGCCTTGATCTGGCCAATGGCCGAGGGCACGGACGACACCAGCAGATCGACGTTGCCGGACAGGGTATCGAGCAGCGCGGGGTTGGAGCCCTTGTACGGCACGTGGGTCAGCTTGACGCCGGCCGCCTTCTCAAACAGCACGCCAGCGATATGGATGCTGGTGCCATTGCCGGGCGAGCCATAGGTGATCTTGCCGGGATCGGCCTTGGCGGCGGCGATCACATCGTTCAAGGTCTTGAACTTGCTGTTTTCCGAAGTCGCGATGATGACCGGCGAGTAGGCCACATGGGCGATCGGGGTCAGGTCCTTGGCGGGGTTCCAGGGCAGGCCCTTGTACAGGTAGTAGCCCAGCACCACGTTGTCCTTCTGGCCCATGACGATGTCGTAGCCCGTTGGCTGGGCCTTGGCCACTTCGCTGATACCGATGGTGCCGCCCGCGCCGGCCCGGTTGTCAGCGACCACGGTCCAGTGGTTTTGCTCGCTGAGCTTTTGTGCAATGATGCGCGAGATGATGTCGGTGCCGCCGCCTGGCGGGAAGGGCACGACCATGCGGACGGGCTTGCTGCCGGGGTAGTCTGCCCCCGCACCCTGTGCCATGGCAGCCGAAGCGGTCCCCACCGTGAGCGCCACTGCGGCGCACTGCAGAATCTGTTTCATCATTTTGTTGTCTCCTTGAGAGTGACACCTTCGCATGGCTTTTGCAGAGTCGGCCAAGGAGGTAGTTGCATAAACGGTCAAAGGGGTGATGATGCATGCCATCACGCCAGGTGGCATATTCTAGGGGCTGTCGTGTGGAGCGATGGGCAGCAGGCACAAAACAGGATCTGTCGCCGATGGCCCAGGCTGGAGGCGTAGGTGGATGACAACAAAAGGATCGACTATGAAAGCAAAACTCTTGGGGGCTTTGGCCTCGGTGGTGATGGGCTGCGCGGCCCTGGTGAGCCTGCCCAGCCAGGCGGCGCTGGCCGTTGGTGCCCAGGCACCGATGTTCAGCACGCAGTCGGCATTGGCTGGCAAGGTGCAGCGCTTTGACATGGCCGAGGCCTTGAAGCGCGGCCCGGTGGTCCTGTATTTTTTCCCCAAGGCCTTCAGCCAGGGCTGCACGATCGAGGCCCATGCCTTTGCCGAGGCCACGCCTACTTTTGCGGCCTCCGGCGCGCAGGTCGTCGGCATCTCGCATGACGACATTGCCACGATGCAGCGCTTCTCCAGCGAAGCCTGCCGCGACCAGTTCAGCGTCGCCTCCGACCCCGATGCCAAGGCCATCCAGGCCTATGACGCGGGCTCCGCCGCACGGCCGGGTACTGCGTCACGCATCTCCTATGTGATCGCACCGGACGGCAAGGTAATCTATGCCCATGAGGGCAGCGATCCGCTCGAGCATGTGCAGCAGACCTTGAAGGCGGTGCAGGCCTGGAAGGCACGCCAGAAGTCTTGAGACGCGCTGGCAGCGGGTGGCAGCAGCGCTCGGTCCTGCCAGCCATGCGGCTGAACACTGCCCATGCTGGCGTCTATCGCCTATGATCGGCTGATGCTGGCAAGTCTGCTCCAACCCCAATGGCCCCACCGGACCTGGCGCACGGCGCGCCGCTGGGCGGTGGCCTGGTGGCGCATTTTCTACCTGGGCGCCGTCGTGCTGGTGATGCTGATGTCGCCCAGCAGCTACGGCCCGCAAACGCGCGCGCGGCTGATGCGCCGCATGTATGTCGACACGGCGCCCATCTTGCTGGGCTTTACCGCGCTGGCCGCCTTGTTATGCCTGGTGGTAGCGCGCATCGTCTTTGTCACCGCCACCAGCTACGGCCTCTCGCGCGTCGCTGTCGAGATGGTCATCCGCGTGCTGGTGCTCGAGCTCATTCCGCTGACGGCGGCCTTGTTTGTGGCCATGCGCTGCTCCATCCCCGCTGGCGCATCGCTGGCCAAGATGCGCGAGGACGGGCATTTTGAGCGCCTGCGCCAACATGGCTATGACCCTGTGCGCACGGAGATGCTGCCTCTGGTCGTAGCCAGCATGTATGCCTCCGTCACCTTGGCCGCGCTGTCCTGCGTGGTGTCGCTGGTCATGGTCTACCTGAGCGTCTATGGCCTGAGCTGGGTCGGGTTTGAGCTCTACACGCGCATGTTTGCCAGCGTGTTCACCCCCATGGTGACCTGGCTGTTCGGCCTCAAGACCCTGCTGTTTGGGTTGGCAGTGGCATTGATTCCGACCGCATCGGCGATGAACCGGCCCTACGGCATGCGCCGCGATGAGATGCTGGGCCCTGCCTCCGACCTGGGCGGCCTGGCCCGCATGTTTGCGGTGCTGGTGCTGATTGAGGTCGCGTCACTGCTGGGGAACTACTACTAGCGTGTCCTTGGCCTAAACCACGGGGGCAAAGCAGAGGGCGCCTTGCCTACCTGCGGTACTTCGCTGGTACTTCGCTTAGCGGGCAACCAGACCCATATAGTGCAAACCGTTGTAGCGCTTGTCCAAGTCTGCCACCTGCCAAGACGGGTCTGAATAGACAAACATGGCGTTGGCCGACGCGAGGTGGTGGCGAGAGCAGGCCTCCATGATGGCAGCGACTGCCGTGTCTGAGCGGAATGCGCCCAAGCCCACGAGATCTGCCACGGGCATGGGGGCGCGCTTGTGGATGACGAGCAGCAGGTCCTCGTCGTACAAATAGCGGCTGCCCATATCCTGGCAGAAGCGGCAACCGGTCAGATCCTCGCTGCTATGCGCCAGGCGCTCATCGTCAATGCTCCAGTAGCCGGGGTCATAGTCAAAATAGCGGTTGAATGCTTGGGCATTGGTGGCAGAGTTGCCCATCCAGACATGCTGCGCAGTGAAGGCCGTGGGTGCCAGGTCGGTGCCAAACTCTGCCACCCAGTCGAACAGGGTGCCCGAACGCAGGCCATGGCGTTTTTCCAGTACCGAGAATCCGCCGGATGGGGTGCGGTTGAGCGCTTCATGAACCAATTGGCGGCGAAAGGCTTCGGAATGGGTTTTCTTCTTCATGGCAATGGTGGTCACAAAAGGAGGGCGCCTGACTGAGTGCCTGTGCCCGTGGGTACAGAGATGCAAAGAGAGCGCACGGCCGCGTCATTTTTATCTGATATTTGCCGCTCCTGGATTTTTACCCTCGGTGCAAGGATGGATTGCTGGTGGTTTCAATCCGGCAATCCATCCTTGCACCGAGGCGGCATCTGCAGGCCATTTTTCGTGCTGGCCAGCAGCCTCTTTCGGAAGATTTAAAATAGCCGATTGCCTGCCCATGCTGCCACCACCTGCGCAGGCCACCCATTTTCGGGCCAGCCTTTGGCCGCGCTACCACCATGACCGAATCTCTACCCCACAGCCCTTGGCGCATGTCCGTCGCGCCGATGATGGATCGGTACTAAACCCCAGTGTTCATGCGGGTCTTTGGGGCTTGTGTGCAATGTGTGTGTTTGTGCGCGCTGCCATATGATTAGCAGGGTATGTACTTTTGATGCGCTTAACTCGCGTGCCGTTTCCACATAGTGCACAATTCTCGTACCACATAGCTGAGGGGACGAAATGTTCAATGAAGGTGACAAGTACAACGTCGAAATGCTGGATACGCGAGATGACAACGGGCATCCAGATATCACAAGCAGTTACCGCACAGTTATTTCTGTTGACGGTCCGTTGGTAGAGTTCTCTGATGGCAAGGGCACGGTCATCATTAATACGCATTCGCCAGTGTTTGTCAGGGCGAGGGCGGTCGTTGAGCCTTCTGGTAGATTTGCTGTTCGGATGCCTCCTATGCCAAGTTCTAAGTAGCAACCAATTTGCACACCAGGTCTATGTAGGTCTGGCGTGGCCCAGGTAGCACTGCTTCAACATCGTAGGTCTTGCCGTCGTGCAGCACCCGGCAGCTTGCATCTACTGCGGTACGGCTGCGCACCCGGATAGAGGCATTCACCACAGAGGTGACAGCGTTGGCCTTGATCGACTCGCTGCCGTTCAGGTGCCGGATGTTTGCCCACACCTGGGCGACTGTCACCCAGGACTCGATGTACTGACCCGCCGCGTCTTTTATCCTCTGGTGCTTCTGGATCGTTACCCGGTTTAGCAACAGGCCCGCCCTCATTGCACGTAGCCCTTGTAGTCGCGGGCCATGTTTATCAAAGTGTCCAGCGTCCGGTTTTGCGACAGCGGCCCATCGTTCTGTGCCTCGCGATTGGCGTACAGGTCGGCCACTACTAGCAGGGCGGCAGACTTCGCCATCGCGTTGCCCTCTAGGTCGGTGCGGTTGCACGCCTGGGTAACGTAGGCCGTGGCAGCAGTAACCATCGTCTGCATGAGCGCGTCCTCATGATCGCCGTCAACGCGGCATTGTTGCTTTGCTTCTTCAAGAGTAATCAGTGGCATGGGAATCCTTTGCTATGGTTGCCGGTCGCGCCCCTGAAAGTTAGGGCCACCGGCATTCGGGGTTTTGTAGAGCTGGCACTCGCCGAATAATCCAGCGCCGGCTGACTGGCCTTGCGGCCACCGCACCGGCCACGGGTTAAATAAAGCTCACCTCTGCGAACTGCTCTTGCTCAGCGCGCGCAGCGGTGCCAAGGGCCATCACCAGGGCCACGGCCCCATCGATACGCCCGGTAGATTTCTGTTTGTCCAGCTTGCGGGCATTGGTCGGGTCTTTGACGGTGGTGGCGTTGGCCATGCACATCGTCAGCACCGGGTGCATGCCGTGGGCGAGCTGGTGATTGAGTAGCGCTTCCTCTGCGGCCTCGATGGATACGCTCATGTCCTTGTAGCCTTGGCCATGCCCCACCAGCGGCAGGTCGCAGCCGATATCGGTCAGCTCCTTTTGCAGCAGGTTGATGCGCCACCGGTCGTAGGCAATGGCTTGAATGTCCAGGCCGTCACAGATCCGTTGAATGTCTTTGGCCAGCCATTCGTAATCGATCACAGCACCAGGCACAGCCGTCATCAGCCCTTGCTGTACCCACAGGTCATAGGGCGCTCTGTCACGCTTGGCACGCTCCCGCAAACCCTGCTCGGGTGTCCAGAAGTGGGGCCACACATGCCAAGCTCCGTCTACTAGGCCCACCAGGACAAAGGCTGTCAGGTCGGTGCGGGCGGACAAGTCCAGACCCCCGAAAAGTGGCACATCAGGCGGGGGGGCAGAAATGAGGGAATCTCCCTTGTTTGCCTTCCACACATCGGCAGAGACAAACGGGCTGCTAGTGGCTACTCGCTGATTCAGCAAAAGATTGCGCACGGTGTTGGCCTTGCTGGGCATGTTCACGGCCTCGCGCAGTTGCTGCTCCAGGTCGGAGCGGCTGCGGAACGTGCCTAGGGCTGGGTTAGCCGCTCGCCATGCGTCCTCGTCCAGCAGCTCACAGTCAGCGGGCGCGGTGTAGAGATGGCACACCAGCGTTGGATCATCGCCGCGCATGGCTTGGTCAATCTCCAGGCTCAGCCAATCGGCGTCACTGGCGGCCTGGGTGCTAATCACCAGCTGCAGGGGGTTCTCGTGGGCACCTTGGGCGGTCAGTAGGGCGTCGATGAAGTCAGACTGTGGCCCCTTCACTTGGCCCCATTCGTCGCCAATCACCAGGACGGGCGACAGGCCGTGCGAAGTCTTACCGTCAGCAGCCAGGGCGCGAAACTCCACATTCATCGGCAGGCCGTGCAAGCGCTTGCCGCTCGGGGTGATCTTGACCAGGCCCGACAGGCGCTCGGAGAGCTGGATCATCTTGCAGGCCAGATTGAACACCAGGGCAGATTGATCGCGGCTCATGGCACCGGCCACGATCTGCGAGTTTTGGCGGGCTTCTGGGCCTACCAGGTGCGCAAGCAAGATGCCAGCGATTAGGCCGGTTTTGCCGTTCTTGCGGGCCATGCTCAGGATGGCGCGGCGAGTCGTCGCTGGGTTGTCATAGACACTCACAATGAAGCCCTTCTGGAATACATCCAGCACCATCGGCTTGCCCACCAGCGCACCTTCTGGCACCAGACAGAAGCGCTCGATAAAGGCAATGACGCGCTCGCCTCGGGTCACTGCACTGGCCCCTTGGGAATTAGGCCGTCGTCTTCGTGGTGCTGGGCGCGGGCTTGGCGCTCCAGCTCAGCCAGTCCGGCAGCGTCACCAGAGCGGCCCACGGTCGCCAGGGTGTGAACGTGCAGCATGCGGGACAAGCTGACAGCGCGGCGGCTCAGTTTCTCCAGCAGCTCGGCAGCGGGGTTAATTTTGTTTTCCAAAATCAAGCCGTCCTCGTCAACTGAAATTTGCAACAGCTCAATATCTGCCATCGTTCGGGCTAGGTTGGCAGCGTGGCACAGGTCAACATCAGTCCAGGTATCGCGCGGACGGGCCTCTGTAATCGCCTTCCAGAATGGTTTATCGCAGGAGCGCAGGTTCACCCCTTGCGGTGCGCAAATTTGCGCAGCAGCGGCTGCCTGCATGGCTTTGACGCGGGCCTCGGTGCTGTCGCTGCGCTTGCGGGTGGCTTTTGTTGTCATAGTTGCCTATTTTTTATGCAGCAAGCAATTGAAGAAGGGGAACCGGACGGTCTGGGGCGGGATGCCTCTCGCAATGTTTGAGAAGCTCGGCCACCGTCCACCCCCAGGGGTTGGCGGGCTGGGCAGGCATCAGTAGGGCGGGTGTCTGTGTCATGGCGTGGCCCAATCTCCGGTCAGGGGAAAGCCGTCCAGGCCGATAGCAGGCTTGATGCGCTTGCCTTGGTCGGAGGCGGTCTTGCGTGAGTGGCACTCGTGGCACAGCGCCTGGTGCGCGCCTGGGCTGTCGTCGCTTGGGTCGCCGCTGATATGGTCAACGTCAGTAGCGGGAACTGTCAGTCCCTGCTTGGCACAGTGGCGGCACAGAGGTTCACCAGCTAGGACAGAGGCGCGCAGCTTCTGCCAGGCATAGCTATTGAGCGGCAGCACCCGGCGCGGGTCAGCATCCCGGCCTGTTGCCTTGGGCTTGCGCTTAACCTCGTGCAGCATCTTGTAGCCCCTTTCCTCGAAGGGCGTCCCCATAATGCGCAGGCCGCGCGCCTTGATGGAGTCATGCATCTTTAGCTTTGCCATTGCTTACCTCCATCTTGGGCAGATACTCCTTGCGGCGTACCTCTGCTGCGTCCATCCAGCCCGCTCCGATAGCAGACTCATAGAACTCGGCCCGCTCGGTCGAGCTACCGCGCAGCAGGTTCTCGTAGTCCATCTCAAGGGTGTAGGTCTTGCGGCCCAAAGCTGTCAGGCATTTGGCAGTGATCGCTTGCTCCCAGCTCACCAAAGGACGGCGCAGGCCCATGCTCACCCATTGGCGGTACAGCTCAGAAGAAGTGCTGTAGTTGCTGTCCACCAGGTGGCCCACCACGCTAGGCGGTACACGGAAGATGCGGGCTATTTCCTCCACAGAGAACTTGCGCGCCTCCAGCCATTGGGCGTCAGCCAGGCTCATAGACAGAGGCTTGTACTCGGCACCATGCTCCAGGATCGGAGTCTGTCCACTGCGGTTGGTCTGCCAGCCTTCCTTGATGTCCTGCTTCTGGTTAGGTGCCAGCTTGCCGGGTACTTGCAGCACGCCCAGCAGCTTTGCGCCGTTGCGGTAGGTGTCCTCACCATGCTCTTGCTCGGTGATCGCCAGTTGCATCGAGGCGCGGCATGCCTCAACAGGGGAGATGCCCAGCACGCCATCAGGCCCCAGGCGGTGGCGAATGTGCAGCACCTCGTCATGGCCGTAGCGCTTCACGCTGCCGTCGCGGTCGGTGTAGTCGTAGGCAATGCCACCATTGGCCAGGCGCATAGGTCGCACGCGGTCAACGTCCCACGGCCACCAGTGCTTGAGCTGGCCATTGCTGCCGAACTCCAGGCGGGCATAGCCATTGCCGCGCAGCATCACGCTGGCTTGCACGAACTCTTTGGCCTCCAGTGCAGACTGCTCGGGGTTGGCCTGCATGTTCATGGCGTGGTGCAGGGGGTGATCCTCCACAGCCTCACGGTCTGGGCCATTGCGGCGGTACACGGCCAGGGGGATCGTTGCCACGGCCTCGGATACGGCTTGCACGCAGGCATAGGCAGCGCTCACACCTTGCACCGTCTGGTCGTTCACCGGGCCATTGCGCAGGGCTTGGTACGGCCCCCACATGTCGTTTGGGTTGGTGGTGCTGCGGCGCTCCAGGCCCACAGCGGAGAGGGCGCGAGTAATCAGGTTCATCGCACGGTCTCCAGCCAAAGGATGCGCGGCTCATGCGTTGGCTCTTGCTCACGCGGCATAGAGCGCAGTGCCAGGGTGGTGTCGCGATAGGCCGGGTCAGCCGTCAGGGTGATCTCTGCCAGGTCGACGTCGGTCAACGTGCGCACCATCGTGTGCCCACGCTGCTCCCACTTGTCGCCACCAGGTGCTACGCGGAAACCAAAAGAGCACCCGCTAACGTCGCCACGCTTGACCAGCTCGGCCACATCGCGGCCCACCGTGGTATCTGGCAGCTCAAGAGAAAAACGAAGTCCTTTAGCATCCTCTTGCAGCTCCAAAGTCTTGCCCTGGGTGCTGCCCAGCACAGCGCCCGAGTCGTGGTTGTAGAGGGCGCGGATAGACCGGCCACTGGCGATGGAAGAACGGAATGCACCGGGCGCGATGCACTCGCGGAACTCGCCCAGCTCAGCCTCAGAATTGAATACGGCGGCATAGCCCTCCACCTTGCGGCCTTGGGCTTGGATGCCACCAATAGAGCGGAACTCCATTGGTGGGCCTCCTTTACAGCGCTACGTCGTCAGCGACAACAAAGGCTTGCGGGTTGCGTACAGCCGCGTCCATCGTGTGCAGGATGCGAATTTGCACCTCGCCCTTGTCAAAGCCCGCGCCATACGGGTTTGCCAAGATTTCGGTGCTGCCCCACTCGGCGATGACCATCTGCGAGAAGTCGCCCAGGATGATGCGGCCCGTCTTGGTGGTGGTGCCCTTGGCGTCGAGCTGGTTGGTCACATGCACTGGCAGGTCAGCCATGCGGCCAGACTCCATCAGGTACGCGCTACCGGCGCTCGATGCCTTCAAGGTGGTTTGCAGCTTGGTGGCAGCGCCCGCATGAGTCAGGAAAGCATTGGGGGTTGCGTTGACCAGGCCCAGCTTTTCCAGCATCGCCACCACAGCGGCCCAGCTCAGAGTCGCCAGGGATGCGGTTTGGATGCCAGCGGTGTTCAGGATGCCCACCGGCTCGTCATTCGCAGCCAGGCCGTGGATCAGCGCCTTATCGACGGCCAGGCCCACGATCTGCACAAAGTCGTCACGCAGGAGCTGGTCAATTGAGGGGTTGGCCTGTTGCAGCAGTTGGCGGCTGTACGAGGCCAGCGCGCCCACATGCTTCGGTGTCAGCTTGATGTTGGCGAAGGTGGGGTTGCTCTCGGTCAGCGCTTCGCCCTCGGCAATCCATTGAGCCGTGCTCGATCCGGTCTGCTTTGGCAGCACCACATCGCCGACACAGCCGGTCAACACGCGGGCACCCAGCGAGCGGACGATAGCGGAGTTGCGCAGCAGGCCGATCATTTCCTGGGGGCGGTAGTCGTCGGGCTTGATAGCGGCATTGCCGGCCGTGGCCATTGTGGCGCGCTTCTCAAAGATAGAGGATGGCACCAGGACGCCGCCCCGCTTGGGGCCATTGCCGCTGCGGGCCTGCTCTTGGTTGTACTCGGCCAGGGCACCAGTCAGGGCGCGCTGCTCCACCTGGGCGCGGATCGCATCGGCCACGCTGACAGACTTTTCCAGGTCGCGGCGGCGCTCGTCCACCGGGGTTCCATTGCTGCGCAGCTCTTGGTCGTGCAGGAATTGTGCGCGGGCCTCGTCGGCTTCCAGGGCGACTACTTCCTGCTTGATGGCGTCGAACTTACCCGCCTCGTCGGCGGACAGGTTGCGCTTCTCGGTGGTGGCCTTGTCGGCCAGGGCACGCAGCTCGGCGGTCTTGAGAGCTTTGCGCTCTTTGATGTCATTGATTCGCATATTTTTTGTTGAGTAGGTTCGTGAACCCTGCGATAGAGGCTCCCTCCCTCGCAGCTTGAGAAAGCTGTTTTTATATACAGTAATCTCTAGCTCTGATTGTTGCACAAAAAATAGGCAATCGCAACTAAGTTGCAATAACACTTTGGGGCACCGAAAGTCAACAAAAAAGCACCCGAAGGTGCTTTGTTTATTGGTAGTCGGATTTGAACATCCGCAATAGCTCCTCACGGTGCTCGGGCCGGGTTTCCAGAATCTCCCGGCGCATCTGCTCACGGGCCTGAGGTGAGTCGTTCCAGAAGTCGCATGCACGCATGGCAGCGGTTATCAGCTCCGAAGTGATCCGGACAGCGTCCTGGATGCAGGCAATCAGTTCGTATTTGTTAGCCCGGATTGCCGCCCGCTGGGCATCGTTGAGCAAGCCCGCATCAACCTCTATGCCATCGCCGTCTGGCGTCACAGTGGGGGTGATGCCGCACTCCAGCAGCTCGAAAAGGATGGTTTCTGCGGTCATCAGAATTTCTCCTTCTCGGTCTTTTCACCTGGATCATTTGGAGAAGATTCCTTGCCAAGATTCCAAGATTCCACGTTTTGAAAGTTGGGAATCTTGGAATCTTGGGCGGAATCTTGGACAGAACTGGAATCTTGGGGCAGTCGCCAGTACCAGCCGTCACGCGCCCCGTTTTCCCCTTTCTTGCGGATAACTCCGAGTTTCTTGCTGGCCGTCCAGACTTGCTTTTTGCTGAAACCAGCTTTCAGAACACTTCGCTGTGCTTCATCGGCGGGTGTCCAACAATCTGAAGTCAGGCACGCTCTGAGCATCTCGCAAATGTCGTTGCTGTCCTCCGCACTGCCGTCATCGTCTGGATCGGTCAGCAGATCGCGGGCAGTGCCGTCCACCGCCTTACCCCACCCAATACGCGATGCCTGGATGCCTGGGATTGGCTCGACCTGCTCCAACGCGTATTCAAAGCCGCCATCGTCTGGGCCGATGTTGGACTTGGCCCGCGCCAGAATGCGGGCGTCCTCGCCGGTCTCCATGCTCTTGACCTTGGCAGCCACCAGCACGACACGAGCCACAGCGGTAAAGGCCACAGAGCCCACCACGCGCTGCGCCGGGTCTGAGCCTTGACCACCCTTAGAGAAGTGGCTGATACCCAGCACAGCGCAGCCGCATTCCGCACCGAGATCGACCAGCGGCTGCAAAGCTCGGCGAACCTCAGTATTTTTGTGACTGTCGCCAGTCACTGCCGAAACTACCGGATCAACAATCAGCAGGCGCATGCCGCCGATCTCTGCGATTGCCTGGCGCAGCCCGTCCAGGTCGCGGGCAGGGTCGAATGGCTGCATCTTTCCATCCACGCCCTGAGCACCCTGAATAAAGTAGCAGCGGTCACGGTCAGCACCAGCGGCCAGCAGGCGGGGGAGCAAGGTATCTGCCGGATCGTCCTCTCCACTCCAGATCAGAATGTTGCCTTTCTCAACCCGCGTGCCGTCTGGCCAGCGCCCGCCAATGGTCACGGTCGCGGCCATGGTCAACGCCAAGGTGGTTTTACCCTGACCAGGTGCACCGGCCAAGATATGCAGCTTGCCCAGCGCCAGCCAGTGCTGCCACAGCCAGCGGATCGGCTCGGGGTGCAGGTCTGTGCCGCGCTGGAGAATCACACGGCTGGCGAGTCTGTCTGGCTGTGTATGGTGGCCGTCGTCCTCCATGGGCGGGAAAGTGAGTTCACGTATTGGTGGGCGGTAGGCCAGCGCCTCGGCCATGCTTGAATCGACGGCATTAAATGCTGTGCTGAGGTTATTCATGCAAACACCTCCCCCACTTGATGGATGCGGTTTGCAGCCAGCAGAACGCGCTGTCGGTCGTCTTGCGACAGCACCATGCCATGGGCAATATTTGCGGCTGCAATCGCAATCAAATTGCTCTCGACTGCCAAAACGTCCAAGGCTTGGCGGGCAGTAAAAGGCGTTGGTTTTGCTGGTGCGAGGGAGCCATCCTCGATCCAGCATCCCAGCGCCTTTGCCGCGTCTATGAACCCCATTCCATAAGCCGCCATGTGATAGGCCAGCACATCGCCACCTCGGGCACCACAACCGGCCATGCATACGAATGCACCGCTGTGCAGATTGATCCGCATGGAGTCGCTGCCACCATGGAATGCACAGCCCGTGGTGACCCACTTCTTGCCCTTGCTCAGCTTCAAGCCTTCGGCCTCGAAGTAGCCCTGGGGATCAGGTTTGCGAGATTGATCAACTGCCATCGGCACCTCCCCTCGTGCCAGTCAACTCGTCCTGCAGCTGGGCCAGGTGTTTGCTGGCGGTCTCTATATGGTCAGAGAGAGCCCATAGATAGTTGTCCTGAAACTCACGGTTAAAACCCCGGAAGTTATCGCCAGACTCGCCAAAGGTCATATGGATCATGGCCCGTGCTTTGGCAATAGATTCGTTGAGGGCATCCAGTTGGTCGATACAGCTATGTGCCGCTTTTTGGCAAGGCTGCGCCTTTACTGCCACAGGGGCAGCTTCTTTGTACGTGTTCATGAGTACCGCCTCCTGCGTTACAGACGATCTTCGACAGAGAGCGAACGGACGTTGATCCGGCCCTTGAAGAATTCACGAACAGCGTGGATGGGGTAGAAGCGGTTGTTGCCGAAGCGAATGTGGCTAGGCAGCGCGCCACGGCGGCGTAGCGAGTCAATGCTCCCATCGCTGTACCCACCCAGATAGGCAAGCTCAGCTTCGGTGAAGCATTCAAGGTGACGTGCCAGCTCTTTAAGACTGGCGTTAGAGGTATCGATTGACATGGCGTTTTGCCTTCTACAAGGTTGAAAAACGCCAGAGCAAAGACCTACCTGTATGTAAAACTAGTGTTGACACATACAGGTGTCAGTCCATAATTTCCTTTTGTGAGGCGACCAAACTTCACTCAAGGTAGCTCTGGCTTCCGTCGACTAGCCCCAGCCTAGGAACTGGGGTTTGTCGTTTTCGTGTCCACATATGGTGTGGACACTGCACATAGTGTACCCAGTAACCCGTCAAAAATGACAAGAAGAGACACCTGTGGACAAGAGTAGCAGCTACTAGAAGCAATTTGCTATGTTAGGCGTAGCTAAACCTTTTGGTGACTAATTCATCTGTGGATAACGTGTGTGCATTTTTTTGGACTCTTTCGCGCAAGTGATGGAAATCCTTTGCGCAGCTAGTATCCATGCCATACCCCCGAGAGCTAATTCCCAATCCGTCACACGACAGTCCTTCGGCATCTGAAAATTTGATTTGTGGATAGGCTCACGGATCAAATCGGATATCCGATCAACTACGGTTGTCTGTCCTTGTCCTGAGTTGTGTTGTTTTTTTGATGAGAAATTACAATTTTTCTTGCAAAAGAATCTTGTGTTGGTTGTACAGGTTGTCGTAGTTCTAGCCTTCCTTCTCGCGCTCCTTTTCCTTCAGTTTCTCCAAGATATCCTCCGGTTTGATCTTGGTGTAGCGTGCGAGCATGGCCCAGGTTTTATGACCAGTCATCAGCGCAACTCGTGGAATGTCGAGCCCTATACGGAATAGCGCGGCGGTGGCAGCGTGTCTCAGATCGTGGAAGTGCAAGTCTTCAATACCAACGGCTGTGCAAGCTCTAGTGAAGTACGTGCTACAGGTGCCCGCGTTGTAGTCGAACACTTTCCCCACTTGTCGGCTTCCCATATGCTTTTGCGCCAACGCCCATGCGTCAGGCAGTAGGGGCACCTGTTGGTCGTTGCCTTGCTTCTCTTTTGGGTCTTTGCGGTTGCGTATCCAGACTGCGGGAATAGCGGTATCAATGTCCTCTATGGCGATAGAGCAAATTTCGTTCAGGCGCATTCCTGTTGCCAGGGCGAAGCGGGATATGTCCTCCATAGGCACGCTGCTATTGGAGGCTCGCCAGAAGGTGTATAGCCTGTCTAATTCTGCAGGGGTTGGCTCTCGGTCGCGCTCTTTGCTTCGGGTTTTGATGCCGCGATGCTTGATGCTGGCTCTTGCCTCAAGTGCCATGCGGTCATTGATGCTTAGTCGGCGGGAATGACGCGCCCACTTTAAAATTGCGCTCAGAAAGCTGAGATCAGCCGCGATTGTCACGCCGCCAGCACCTTGCTCAAGACGCCGATCGATGAAGTCTTGGAGATGCAGTGGGCTAAGTCTTGCGAGCTTGATGGCCCCCAACTCGCGCACCAGCATGTCGAGCGTTGCGGCCTTTGTGCGCCCATAGTCCTGCTTAACCTCTTTCCTGTACTTATTGATAAGGTTTTCGACGGTTGCTTCTTTGGGAATGGGGCGATAGCCATTGTTGACGCCCTGTGAGAACTCGGCCTCGATTGCATTGGCCCAGTCTTGAGCGTCGCGTTTCTTGTCGAACGTCTGGTTCTTGTAGAAACCGAGCTTTCGTACTTGTGCGCGCCACTTGCCGCTAGGTAGTTGAGTGAGGGTGGGCACTGTGCAGTTGATGTGTGAAAAACAGTGCCCTCAATGTAGCAGAAACGTGTGCAAATCGTGTGCTATCTTTGCACATGTTGGCCAATTTAAGAAAATTGCTTTTTATAAAATGATTAAAAATCAACAACATAGCCCATGGAGAATGTCCGTTGCGCCGATGATGGACTGGACCGACCGCCATTGCCGCTATTTTCACCGTCTGCTCACGCGCCAGACCTTGCTCTACACCGAGATGGTGACGACCGGTGCGCTGATCCATGGGGATGTGGCGCGGCACTTGCGCTTTTCTGCAGAGGAGCACCCGGTGGCCTTGCAACTGGGCGGCAGTGAGCCTGCGGACCTGGCCCAATGCGCCAAGCTGGCGCAGGACTGGGGCTATGACGAGGTCAACCTCAACTGCGGCTGCCCCAGTGAGCGTGTGCAGCGCGGTGCCTTTGGCGCCTGTCTGATGAATGAGAAGGAATTGGTGGCCGATGGCGTCAAGGCCATGCGCGATGTGGTGGATATCCCCGTGACAGTGAAGCACCGCATTGGCATCGACAAAAACGAGAGCTATGGCTTTGTGCGTGACTTCATCGGCACGGTGGCCGATGCGGGTTGCGAGGTGTTTGTCGTGCATGCCCGCAATGCCTGGCTCAAGGGCTTGTCGCCCAAGGAGAACCGCGAGATTCCGCCGCTGCGCTACGACGTCGTGGCCCAGCTGAAAAAAGACTTTCCGCAGCTGACCATCGCGATCAATGGTGGCATTGCCGATAACGCCACCGTGCTGGCACAGCTCGAACAGGTCGATGGGGTGATGGTGGGGCGCGAGGCCTACCACAACCCCTGGTGGCTCGCGACCTGGGATGCCCAGTTTTATGGCGCCGAGCTCAACAGCGGCATCAGCCGCGAATCGGTTGAAGAGGCGATGGTGCGCTATATGGAGCGTGAAGCTGCCGAGCATGGCACGCACTGGTACGCCATTGCCCGCCATATGCTGGGCCTGCGCCAGGGCATGCCTGGTGCACGCCGCTGGCGCCAGGTCTGGAGCGACCACCGCATGAAGCATCTGCCAGCGCATGAAGTCATGCAAGCGGCCCGCACCAAGCCCGAGCGCCAAACCGGCGCCCCCGTTTTGGTAAATATTTGATACGGCAATGCCGGCGGCAGCTGGTCGTTGCCGGCCGCTGCCAACGGGTATTGCGCGGCAGCGGCGCAGCGGCTGGCCTCTGTAACGCCCTCGCGCAGGCCTGATTTTTAGGCCTCGAAATCCTCTCCCAGACCTTCCGGCGCCCCAGCGACAGGCGCTGCAAACGTCCGCTGGCAGCCCTGGCGCAGCCGGTAGCGGTTGCTATACTTCCCGCGATATATGCCGCCTTGTGCAGCGCTAATGCGGTGCATGCCTGGGCGGCAAAGTGCAGACCAAACAAAGCACAAGGGATGAGGGATGGGGGAAAAAAATCCGCGATGGGCTCTGGGCCTGTTGTTGGCGGTGGGGTGGCTGGGCGCTCACCGCTTTTATCTGGGACGCTATGCAAGCGCCGTGGCGCAACTGGGCTTAAGCCTACTGTGCGCGGTGCTGTGGCTATGGGGAGGCCCCCTTGCACGCTACGTGCCTTACCTGCTCGGGCCGGTGGTCTTTTGGCTGCTGCGGGACGGCTTTTGGCTGTTCGACTACTTTCGGGTCGAAGAAGACATGGATTCGCGCCTGTCCGCCTTTGCGCAGTCCCAGCTCGATGCGCAGGCATCGCAGCCAGCAGCCAGCGCGCAGGCTGCCGCAGCGCCGGCGCTTGCCCCTGTGGCCCAGGCCTTGGGAGCCGCAGCCGTCTTGCCGGACGCCAGGTCGCAGCCCGTAGTGGATCTGCAGGCCGACAAAAAGTCGCTGGCCATCCAGATGGCGCAAAAGCATATTGGCGATGCGCTGGCACACCGGGATGTGCAGACCGCGCATGCCGAGGCGGACACCTTGGTCAGGTACCTGGCCCAGCGCAGCCGCAAACCGCAAAGCGATCCCCATTTGGCAATGGCCTATCTGCTGCAGGGGATGACCTTCTACCAAACCGAACACCTCGATGCCGCTCGCAAAAAGCTGCAGATGGGTGTGCATCTGGGCGTGGCTTTTGCCGAGCTGGCGCAACCGGTGCAGCAGGCGCAAGCCTGCTTGCAGCGCCTGCGCTCGCCCAAGATGGCGCCGGGCGCCGCTGCCACCCCTGCACTGCAGCCAGGGCAGTACCCGCTGCTGATGCAAGCGCAGGACTGGGCCCAGGCATTGGCACTGTGTGAGCAGACCATTGCCTTGCAGGCCGCCCAGAGCGGCGATCTGACCGATCTGGCGCAGCACCACCTGCATGCGATGGAGATGGCCCAGCATCTGGGCGATACGGCGCGCCAACGTGGGCATGGCCAGGCCTTGCTGGCGCTGGCCGCGCGCGAGGGGGCTGCTGTGCCCGCCACGCTGCGGCGCCAGGCGCTGGAACGCCTGGGCGATGGATACCAGGCGGAGGCCGACCACCAGCGTGCTGTGCAGCACTATGCGCAAGCGCAGGCCCTGGTCGATGTGCGCAGCGGGGGCAACGCCGCAGCCCAGGCCCTGGCACTGTGCGCGCTGTTGCAGCGCATGGCCGCCAGCCATGCAGCGCTGGGCGAGACGGCGCAGGCGCTGCAATGCTGGCAGCGGCTGGGGCCGTACCCGGACAGCTTTGACCGGCTGGACCAGCAAGGCCAGCGCATGCCCGATCCGGAGGCGGTGTCTGTCATGCTGGCCGGCTACGCCGCGTTTGCCATCCGCCACCAGCCCGCGCGGGTCAAGCCCCTGGTGCAGCAGGCCTTGCGCATACAGCAGCGCAGTTGCCGGGGTTACTCGCTGGCAGCAGCGCGGGCCTATGAGGTGTTTGCCGCATTTCTGGCGGTGCATGGGCAGACCGATGCCCGCCGCAGCTACCTGAAAAAAGCGCTGCTGCTGGTGCAGATCTGTGACCCGGATAACGCCTTGCATCTGCAGCAGTTAAAAACAGCGATCAGGGAGGCGGTATGAGCGTGCAAGGACTTTTTTATGCGCTGCCGCGCCATGGCCTGCGGGGCTTGCTGGTCGAGCCTTCGGCGATGGATGACTACCTGCAGCGCAGTGCTGCGCAAGGCGGGCCGCTCGCCATGATGGACCAGGGCAGCCTGTGGCAGCAGGACATGCAGCGCCTGCCCGAGATCGAGCCCGGTGTGGCGGTGGAGGGCACCTTGGCCCAGCAGTGCTGGGCCTGGCCGGCCGACCTGGTGACGGACAGTGCGCAAAGGCTGGCCGCCATCAGCGCGGCCCAGCTGGTGCAGCGCATGCATGCCTGGCAAAAGGCGCAGGATGGCAGCGCGCCCGATCTGGAAGCCCTGCGGCTGTGGGTGCGCCGGCAGGCCGCGTTGCGCGGCTTTTGGCAGGCAGCGGCCCAGCGGCGTGATGCCGTGCTGCTGTATGTGGTGTAGCGCGGGCCGCGCTTAGCCCATCAGCGCCATCAAGGCGGCGGCTGCGGCCTCGGGCTTGTCCGCGTTGACGATGGCGCGCACCACGGCAATCGATCCAACACCGCTCTCGCGCACCTGCGCAAACTCCGCTGCCGAGATGCCGCCAATGGCGACCTGGGGGTAGCTGCGCGTCAAGGCGGCATAGCGCTCCAGGCGCGCCAAGCCTTGCGGGACGGTGGCCATTTTCTTCAAGGTGGTCGGAAAGACCGCCCCCATCGCGATATAGCTGGGCTGCGCTTGGCTGGCACGCACCATCTCGGCATAGCCATGGGTGCTGACGCCCAGGCGCACGCCGCTGGCGCGCAGCTCGGCCAGCTCTGCTGCGCCGAGCGCATCCAGGTCTTCCTGGCCCAGGTGCACGCCATAGCTGCCCGCTGCAATCGCCTGGCGCCAGTGGTCGTTGATAAAGAGCAGGGCGCCGGTACCTTCAACGGCGGCCACGGCAGCGGCAATCTCTGCAGCAATGGCCTGGGCATCGTCGGATTTGAAGCGCAGCTGCACCGTCGGCACGCCTGCGCGCGCCAGACGGCCCACCCATTCGGCCGTTGGCAGCACGGCATAGAGGCCCAGCCGCTGGGGGCAGGGTGCAAAGGCCTCGGGCCCGCCGCTGGTCAGCAGGCCAAAATCGGCGGCTTGCGTGGGCCAGGCCTGGGGATCGAACTGGCCGGTGCGGCCGCTCTGCGCGCTCCAGGCGCTGGCCAGACATTCGGCATCGATGGCAATAAAGCCCAGTGCGCTGCAAGCGGCCAAGGCGCCGGCATAGACGGCATCGTGCTGGCGGTCTGCGGGCAGCGCGGGCGTGGGTTGCGGCGGAAAGCTGGCAAAGGCGGCCTGGTGGGCCGCTGTGATGGCCTCTGCGATCTGGGCTGGGGTGGTGGCCGTGGTGGTGGGCTGCATTGGCATGGCCTTTTAGTTGCTCTGGTGCCAGAACGGCGTGCCCAGCACCGGGGTGCTGGGTTGGGCCATGTCCTGCGCCTGCATCGCGCCGGCGCGGAAGGCGGCGTGGCCAGCGGCGGTGGCATCGGCAAAGGCGCCGGCCATGGCAACCGGGTCTTGCGACAGCGCGACGGCCGTGTTGAGCAGCACGCCGTCAAAGCCCCATTCCATCACCTGGCAGGCATGGCTGGGCAGGCCCAGGCCCGCGTCACAGATCAGCGGCACATCCAGGCGCTCGCGCAAGGTCTGCATCGCGTACGGGTTGACGGGGCCACGGCCCGTGCCAATGGGGGCAGCCCAGGGCATGACGGCCTGGCAGCCCACATCGACCAGGCGCTGGCAGAGCACCAGGTCCTCGGTGCAGTAGGGCAGCACCTGAAAACCGTCCTTGATCAGGATGGAGGCGGCCTCCACCAGATTCAAGGTATCGGGCTGCAAGGTGTAGTCGTCGCCAATCAGCTCCAGCTTGATCCAGGGTGTCTCGAACACCTCGCGCGCCATTTGCGCGGTGGTGATGGCCTCTTGCAGGCGCATGCATCCGGCGGTGTTGGGCAGCACCGGCACATTCAGGCGCTTGAGCAGCGCCCAGAAATCGCTGCCGGTCTCGGCGGCATTGCTGCCCTGGCGGCGCAGCGATGCGGTGACCATGGCCGGCTGGGCGCGGGCGACCGCTGCCTCCAGCACGGCGGGCGATGGATAGCGCGAGGTGCCCAGCAGCAAGCGGCTTTGAAAACGCTGGCCATAGAGCACCAGGGCGTCGTCGGAGGAGAGATTGGCGTTCATGGCAAAGGCCTTGGGTAAATACGGGTCAGGGGCGCTGGCGAGGTAGCCCGGGCAAATGGCGCGCGAGCTCAGCCGCCGGTGACAGGCGAGATGACTTCGAGCTTGTCGCCTGCCTGCAGCTGGCGGCTGTCGTACTGTCCCTTGGGTACAAATTCGGTGTTGACGGCCACGGCAAAAGGCGGGCGCGGCTGCAGCTGGGCCAGCGCCACCGCAATGGTCGCGCCTTCGGGCAAGGCCGTGGCCTGGTTGTTCAAGAGGATCTGTATCGTCATCATTCAAGGCTCATCATAGGGCTGCGGGCCATCAGGCCGTCGCGAGCAGGCGCACATCCATGCCAAAGCGTGCTGCCAGGGGGGCCTCGCCCGTCAGCAGCAGCTCGACCGCGCAGTCCAGCACGGCGGGCGAGATCATGAAGCCGTGGCGGTAGAGGCCATTGACCTCCAGCACCCGGGGCCGCACCTGGCGGATGGCTGGCAGATTATCGGGCAAAGTCGGGCGGCACTGGGTGTTGATCTCCAGGATGCGCGCCTCGGCAAAGCCGCTGTGCACGGTGTAGGCGGCGCTCAGCAGCTCCATCGCCGAGCGCACGCTGGCCGGGGACATGTCGTCGGACTCGATCTCGGTGGCGCCAATGACAAAGTGGTGGTCCTGCTTGGGCGCGATATAGATCGGGTAGCGCGGGTGCATCAGGCGGGTGGGGCGGCGCAGCTGCACCTCGGGCGCATGTACGCGCAGCACTTCGCCACGTACGCCGCGCAGCTGGCTCCACTGCGGCTTGGCACCCAGGCCACGTGTGTCGATCAGCAGATCGGGCTGGCCCTGCGTGCCGGGCGCAAAGTCATTCAGCTCACGCGCTTGCTGCCAGTGCAGGCGCACGCCCCGCGCCTGCAGTGCAGGCACCAGCGCAGCCAGCAGCTGGCGGTTGTCCAGCTGGCCTTCGCCTGGCAGGTAGTAGGCGGCTTGAAAATGTCTGGCCAGCGCTGGCTCCAGCTCGGCGATTTGGGGGGCACCCAGGGTCTGCAAAGGCGGCAGCTCGGGGATGGCCGCCTGGGTGCGCTGCAAGATGCCATGGAAGCGCTGGGCTTCCGCCGCATCCTGGCGGTGCCAGACCACCATGGTGCCGGCCTGCTGCAAAAACACCGGCGCCTCCAGCTGCGCAAGCAACGCGGGCCAGCGCTGCAGCCCATACTGGCCCATGCGCACCACGCCATGCTCGGTCACGGCCGATTCGGCCAGCGGCGCGAGCATGGCGGCGGCCACACGCGCTGCGGCATGCTCGGCATCCGGCCCACCCCGGTCATACAGATCGATGGAGAAGCCCCGGCCCGACAGCTCCAGCGCCATCAGCCGGCCCAGCAGGCCAGCGCCCAAAATGGTGATACGGGATTGGGGAGAAATGAAGGGCTGAGAGGGCATGTTTTGTAGTTGGCAATAGACAAAACAGTGCGCGCAGCTGCCGAAAACTCCCCACGCCAGCATGACCTGGATCGGGTTGCGGAGCGCTGCCATGGCGGCGCGCTCCAGGGTCTGATCTCAGTCGCGCTGCAGCCAAACTGCTGCAGGGACACCCCTGTTTCGTCTCAGGCTGCATTAAAACACAGCGCTGCGCCGGGGGCATGGGGCTGCGTCAAGCCGTCGTCACAATCGTGGATAATTTTGCCCAGGCCGGGCCAGTGTTGCCCGGCATTGTTTTTGGACTGCAGCCATGGCCTCACTGAACCCCTCTTCTCCCGTCTCCTTGCCGCGCTATGCCCGGGTGCTGTCGATTGCCGGCTCCGACAGTGGCGGGGGGGCAGGTATCCAGGCCGATCTGAAGACCATGTCGGCGCTGGGCTGCTTTGGCATGACCGCGATCACGGCGCTGACCGCGCAAAACACGCAGGGCGTGCGCTCCATCCATGGCGTGCCACCAGTCTTTCTGCAAGAGCAGCTCGATGCGGTGCTGGAGGACATTGGCTGCGATGCCGTCAAGATCGGCATGCTGCATGCGCCCGAGATTGTCGCCGTGGTGGCCTCGGCGATTGACCGCTATGCCTTGCCCCATGTGGTGCTGGACCCGGTGATGGTCGCCACCAGCGGTGACCGGCTGATTGCCGAGGCCACCGTGGCTGAGCTGGTGCGCGAGCTGTTTCCGCGCGCTGCGCTCATCACCCCTAATCTGGACGAAGCGGGTTTGCTGCTGGGCCGCAGCCTGGTGCATGCCGACCAGCTCGAGCAGGCCGCGCAGGATTTGCTGGCCCTGGGCGCCAAGGCTGTGCTGATCAAGGGCGGCCATCTGCCCGGCAATGAGGTGGTGGACCTGCTGGCCACTGCCGACGGCGAGCGTCTGCGCCTGGCTTCCACCCGCATCCACACCCATAACGGCCATGGCACGGGCTGCACCCTGTCATCGGCCATTGCCTGCCAGCTGGCCCTGGGGCAGCCGCTGCCGGCCGCCGTCAGCCTGGCGCGGCAGTATATTCTGGGCGCCATTGAATCGGGTGCCGATGTGCATACCGGCCAGGGCCATGGCCCGCTGAACCATGGTTGGAACCCGCAAAAGCAGGTGATTGTGCGTTGAACACCTGCGTTTGGCGGGTTCTGTAAGCAGCGGTCAGGGTGGCTAGGTAGCCGATTTTTTGCCCGTATTTACGTCTAAATGGCTAAATAATTGACCATTTGAAATCGAAATGACCTGAAATTTGTCGATACTACGACGAAATGCAATATTTATTGAACATCAAATGGCGTTGCTGTTAACTTAAGTTACTTTCTACGTTTACGATTTAAGCCAATGATATATATCAATAACATGCGAAAAATGTAGCCTGAATCAAGCTTTCGATACATTTTCCAGTGTTGTTTTTCATGGGTTAAATATATTTAAGTAAACCATATGTAAACATGCAAATTTCTGGGGCCTGCTGTCAACCGCCTCGTCATCCCCGGCGTTGAACACGCATCTTTAGGAGATTGTTCACATGACCACCGCAAATGTTTTCAGCATCTGGCCAGAAGACGAACGTGATCGCAAGCGCTAAGCACTGGCGCCAGTAGCTCTTTTTTCCTGCTTGCCGATACTGAAGCCGGCAACCCACCCCAGTAGACGGCTCCTCCATGGAGCCGTTACTTGCGAATAGGGCGCGGAAGCTGCACATTCCCGCCCGGGATGGCCCAAAGACCGTCCATCCCCTCTCAACATGCACCTCGCTTTCGGGCCATCTGGCTGTAGAAAGGCGGGGTGTTTGTTTTTGTGCCGCAGTTTTGGGAGACCAGCCCTCAGACCAGCGCCTCTGGCGCGCTGGTTGGGCCTTTGCAATCGGGTTTATGCGGCAGAGCTGGCCGTGCTGCGGCTTGGCTGGCCCAGCAGGCTGCGCGCTTCCTGGCCTGCATGGGCACGTGAGGCCGACAGGCGCAGCAGGCGCTCCAGCGCCCGGTCCTGGATACCCCGGCTTTTGAGGGCGGTGTAGGTGGACTCGGCGTAATCCAAGGTGGTGCCATAGATGCCGCAGGACTGGGCAAAGATGCGGCGGTAGTCTTCTTCGCTCAAGGTGCCCGTGCAGCGCGGGCTGGATTTGGACAGCGTAAAGGCCAGCGCCTTGACGGGGCCGTCTTCGGTCTGGCAATCGAGCCACTTGGGATCGTAGGAGTCGGTGGCCATTTCGCGCTGCCACAGGCGAGGCATCATCTCGGGCACATGCTGACGGGCGATGCGAAAGGCCATGCCTCGGCAACTGCCACCGGAGAACATGCCAAACACCAGGCCGGGGCACTCGGGCGTGCCCCGGTTGATGTGGCTCCACATCTTGAGCGCGCGGTGCCAGCCAAAGACCCGCGCGTGGCGGCATTCCAGAAATTCGAACTCCGGGCGCCAGATCAGCGAGCCGTAGGCAAATACCCAGAGATCCTCCGCTCCTCCCCATTCCTGCATGGTTTGCGCCAACATCTGTTGTGGGCAACGACTGCGGGATGGAGCGACCAAATTCGTCATAGTGCTATCAACCAACAAAGCAAAGTAACAAGCAATTGTTATAGCGCTCGGCGTGAGCCAGCGCTAGCGTTGCAGCGCCCCGGCATCTAAATTTGCGTTGAAAGCAACAGTCTGGCGGGCGCTGTACGCACAGTGCACAACGCAGGAGGCAGCCGGAGCGATGACAGCGGCCAGGCACGGGCCTGTGCAAAGATTTGCATAGCAGCCGGCGGCATCGATGGCTGCTGCCGCCAGGTGATCGCTGTTGCAGCCTTGTCGCCCGCTGGTGGGCATGGCAGAGTGCTGAGATTATTCAATGCTATGATGTTCATAGCTGATGCGGTACTCAGCGGTGCTCGGAAACCGGTTTTTCGGTGAATGTTGCCAGCGCGCTGCCGTGTACAGGGGGCTTGCGTGGGGCAAAGCCGCCTGGTTGGCGTTCGATGAGAATGGTCTTCCTATGAATATTGTGATCTTGGACGATTATCAGGATGCAGTGCGCAAACTGCAGTGTGCATCCGTTCTCGACGCCTATTCGGCCAAGGTCTATACCAATACGGTCAAGGGTCTGGGGCAACTGTCGGTGCGTCTCAAGGATGCCGACATCATCGTTCTGATCCGCGAGCGCACGCATATCAACCGCCTGCTGCTCGACAAGCTCCCGCGTCTCAAACTGATTGCCCAGACCGGGCGCATCGGCTCCCATGTGGATTTGACAGCCTGCACCGAGCGCGGTGTGGCGGTGGCCGAGGGTGTGGGATCGCCCGTGGCGCCCGCCGAGCTGACCTGGGCGCTGATCATGGCCGCAGCGCGCCGCCTGCCGCAGTACATCGCCAACTTAAAGCATGGCGCCTGGCAGCAGTCGGGCTTCAAGGCGGCCAATATGCCGCCCAATTTTGGCCTGGGCAACGTGCTGCGCGGCCGCACCCTGGGTATCTGGGGCTATGGCCGCATTGGCCAGCTGATTGCCGGTTATGGCAAGGCCTTTGGCATGGAGGTGCTGGTCTGGGGCAGCGATGGCTCGCGCGCCAAGGCACTGTCCGATGGCCACAAGGTGGCCTCGAGCAAGCAGTTCTTCTTTGCCAACAGCGATGTGCTGACCGTGCATTTGCGCCTGAGCGAGCAGACCAAGGGCTGCATCAGCTTTGACGATCTGGCGCAGATGAAGCCCTCGGCCACCTTCGTCAACACCTCGCGGGCCGAGTTGGTGCAGCCCGATGCGCTGATTGCTGCACTCAACCGGGGACGCCCCGGCATTGCGGCCGTCGATGTGTTCGAGAGCGAACCCATCCTGCAGGGCCATGCCTTGCTGCGGCTGGAGAACTGCATCTGCACGCCCCATATTGGCTATGTCGAGCAGGACAGCTACGAGCAGTACTTTGGCGTGGCCTTTGACAACGTGGTCAACTTCATCAAAGGGCGGCCATCGAACATCGTCAACCCGGGGGCCTTGCAGGTGCGCCGCTGAAACTGTTTTAGTCACAGAAAAGGGCCCTGCGATGGCCCTTGGTGTTGCAGCAGTGCGGGTATCACTCCAGCTGCAGTTTCTTTTTCGCAATCAAGGCGTTGTACATCTTGCGGTCGCTGCTGATGCGCGTTTGCAGCGCTGCGGGCGATGCTTCCTCTAAGGTCCAGGCCTGGCGCAGCAGCTGATCGCGGATGTCAGCGGTGTTGAGCACCTTGAGCAGCGCGTCGCTCAGCTGGCTGCGGATGGCGGCAGGCATGCTGGCCGGGGCCATCAGCGCGTTCCAGACTTCGATATTCACATCCTGGGCGCCGATTTCGCGCATCGATGGCGTCTGCGGCATCAGCTGCGTGCGCTGGGCCGAGGTGACGGCCAGGGCCGCCAGCTTGCCGCTTTGCACCAGCGGCAGCACCGACGAGATGGGCAGCAGCGCGCAGTCGAGCTGGCCGCCCATCAGCGCGCCGACAACACCGGGCGCACCGGTAAAGGGGATGTGCACGGCATCGAAATGCAGCGCATCTTTGAGCAGCTCCATGCCCAGATGGCCGCCCGAGCCCAGGCCGGTGGAGCCGTAGCTGGCCGCATTGCCTTTTTGGCGCAGGCTGGCGAGCGCCTTGTCGGTCTGCGCACCTGCGCTTGCCGGCACCACCCAGGCCAGCGGCGATACACCCACCAGGGCGAGCGGCGCAAAGTCCTTGACCGGGTCGTAGGGCAGCTTGGCATACAGCGCCTGCGACGAGGTCAGCGGGCCATTGCCCACAATGCCAAAGCTGTGGTCATCGGTCGCGCGGGCCACCTGGTCGGCGCCGATATTGCCGCTGGCACCGGGCCGGTTGTCGACCACCACGGGCTGGCCCAGGATTTGCGCCAGCGGCTGGGCGATCATGCGCGCCTGCATGTCGGGCGAGGAGCCCGCCGGGTAGCCGACGATAAAGCGCAGGGGTTTGCTGGGCCAATGGGCTGGGGCAGCATGGGCGCTGGTCCAACCTGCAGGCAGGACAGCGGCTGCGGCAAAGCCCGCCAGGGATTGCAGCAGGTGGCGACGGTCGATGGTCATGAAAAACAGGGCAGGGTGATAACTGGCGGCCATCCTACCCCAGTCCAGCCCGCTCCCGGCTGCTCCCGCTGTCCGCCAGGCGGCTCGGCCGGGCGCCCATGAAGCGCCACAAGCCCGCGCGCACAATGCAGCGGCGTGGCCCGGGCCATGCCAGTATGATTTATGCTTTGTCACCGGCCGTCGCACAGTTTGCTTGCGTAGGCAAAAAATCCTGATCCATGAGCCGATTACGCACCCGACGCCCCGATTCTTCGTCTTCAGCACAGCCCGCAGCTGCCGCGCCGCCGTCACCCTGGCCAGGCGCGCCACTGCCCGCTGGCGGCCCAGGGCCTGTGCACACCCCACCCGATGCCAGCCGGCGCACCACCTGGATGCTGCTCGCTATCTGGATCGGCGTGATGTTTGCGATCTACCTGGTGACCGAGGTCTACCGCAAGCCCAGCGAAGGCAAGGTCATGGCCCATGGCGTGCTGGAGATTCCGCGCGACCGCGATGGCCATTTCCGCGTGGCGGGCTCGGTCAACGGCGTGCCGGTGCAGTTCATGGTCGATACCGGTGCCAGCCTGATCAGCATCACCGATGCGGTCGCCGAACGTGCCAACCTGGGCGAGGGCGTGCCCATCAGCTTTCAGACCGCCAATGGCGTGCGCAAGGGCATGATGAGCCGGGCCGAGCGGATTGAGGTCGGCCCGCTGGCCGTCAACGATTTGCGCGTGGGCACGGGCTACACCGGCGAGAGCGCACGCGATGCGCTGCTGGGCCAGAACTTCTTGCGCTACTTTGATGTGAGCATCTCGGGCAACAGCATGGTACTCAAGGCCCGCGACAGCGAGTCGGCGCGCTGACTCTGAAGGCCAGCTCAGCCCATATCCGGCTTGCAGTCAAATGCGGCCTGTAGGCCATTGTTGCCATCGGGCAGGCGCACGGCGGCCGGTGATTCACTGGCCTCGTACAGGCCCACGCAGTGCTGGGCTGCCAGCGCACGCGCCAGGGTCAGCGCGGCCTTGGCCTGGGCCGGCTGCACGGCGACAAAAACAATATTGCGGCCAATGCTGTAGTCGGCGAGCAGGCTTTTGTCCTCGGGTGGCAGCTCTTCCCGGTAAGGGCCTGATCGGGGGGGAAAGCGCTGCATCATCTCCAGGCACCAGGCTTTGAGCGACAAGGTGGCAACAGCCGGGTCCTCGTAGTCATGGTGCTCGGGCCATTCGGTCTGGGCCTGGAACCAGAGACCAAAGGCCGCCGCTTCCTTGGGCGCGGAGGAGGGCGCAAAAACCAGCAGATGGTAGCTCATGGTGTGGTCTCCCGGCAGTGATGCCCCGAAGGCCATTTAACCAAAGCTGCTGCATATTGGGTGTGCGATTTGTCCTACGCCCTGCCATGGGCCAGCCGCGGCGGCGTCGGACCTCGCATGCCCAGCGCGTGGTGGGCATGCGGTTTGGCTGGGCTTACTTGGTGCCGAAGATGCGGTCGCCCGCGTCGCCCAGGCCCGGCAGGATGTAGCCGTGGTCGTTAAGCTGGCGGTCCACGGCGGCCGTGTAGATGTCCACATCGGGGTGGGCGGCCTGCATGGTCTTGATGCCTTCAGGGGCGGCGAGCAGGCACATGAACTTGATCGACTTGGGCTGGCATTTGTCCTTGAGCTGCTGCACGGCGGCGGCGGCCGAGTTACCGGTGGCCAGCATCGGATCCACGACGATCACATCGCGCTCGCCCATGTTGTCGGGCATCTTGAAGTAGTACTCGACGGGTTGCAAGGTCTCGGGGTCACGGTAGAGGCCGATATGGCCGATACGGGCGCCGGGCACCACGTTGAGCATGCCGTCGAGAAAGCCATTGCCAGCGCGCAGGATGGAGACCAGGGCCAGCTTCTTGCCATCGATGACCTTGCCGACCATCTTTTCCATCGGGGTTTCGATCTCGAGATCCTGCAGCGGGAAGTCGCGCGTGATCTCATAGGCCATCAGGGTGGACAGCTCGCCGAGCATGCGGCGAAAGCTGTTGGTCGATGCCTCCTTGCGGCGCATCAGGGTGAGTTTGTGCTGGACCAGCGGGTGGTCGATGAGGTGAACGGTGCTCATGGTAGTTGCCAATGTCATTTTTGGCCGCAATGGTAGCAGTGCCGCTCTGTGGCCGTGCGCTGCTGGTGAATATATTTACCGAATGGTAGGCTTTTGCGCTGTAAATCGCCGCCCATTGCCGCTCAGGCGCTGCCCAGCAATTGCGCGTAGCGGCCCAGGTCCACATTGCCGCCGCTGATCAGCACGCCCACGCGGGCGCCCTGCAGATCGACGCCGCCAAAGCGGGCCCCGGCCAGGCTCAGCGCGCCGGTGGGCTCGACCACCATCTTCATGCGCTCGGCATAAAAGCGCATGGAGTCCACCAGCTGCGGATCGCTGGCGGTGACGATATCGGTCACATCGCGGCGGATGATGGCATAGGTCAGATCGCCCAGTGCCTGGGTCTGCGCGCCATCGGCAATGGTGCGGGGCGTGGCGATCTTGACGATCTCACCCTTGCGCAGCGATTGCTGGGCATCGTTGCCGGCCTCCGGCTCCACGCCATAGACCTTGCACTGGGGTGCCATGGCCTTGGCCGACAGCAGGCAGCCCGACAGCAGTCCGCCGCCGCCCAGGCAGACAAACAGGTAGTCGAGCTGGGGCACGTCCTGGAACAGTTCCATCGCACTGGTGCCTTGGCCGGCAATCACATCGGCATGGTTGTAGGGCGGCACCAGGGTCATGCCGCGCTCCTGGGCAATGCGCTGGCTGATCGCCTCGCGGTCTTCGGTAAAACGGTCATAGGTGATGACCTCGGCGCCGTAGCCGCGCGTGGCATCGAGCTTGGCCGCCGGGGCATCTTCGGGCATCACGATGGCTGCAGGCATGCCCAGAATGCGGGCCGACAGCGCAATCGCCTGCGCATGGTTGCCCGACGAAAAGGCCAGCGCGCCGCGCTGCGCCTGCTGCGGCGAGAACTGGGCCAGCGCGTTGTAGCCGCCCCGGAACTTGAAGGCGCCCATGCGCTGGTAGTTCTCGCATTTGAAGAAGAACTCAGCCCCCGTCAATTTATCGAGGGTGGACGAGCGCATCACTGGCGTGCGGTGGGCAACGCCTTGCAGGCGCTGGGCAGCGGCCTGCACATCATCGAAAGTGGGGAGCGGGGTGGCGGTGGCGTTCATGGTCGATCAGGGTGGCAGAGGCGTCGAGGGGATTCATGGTAGTGGCTTTTTGCCGGTTTGGTGTCGCTCTGGTGGTCCGCCTTGGGGGTGCTGCAGGCTGCATGCAGCGCTGCGGGTCGCTGCGGCGCCCGACACTTGGCTGGCGAGGCTGGCAGACAAGCTTGTGCGCAACGCTTGCCGAGCGCTGGCGGGCAGGCTGTAACCGCCGTTGCCTATAGGCGTTTACGTATAATCGGCCGCTTGTATCGGCTTATGTTGCTAAAGGTTGGGGTATGTGGAACAAAAAATTTGCGCTGGCCATCGGTGCCGCAGCGGTGTCGGTGTTGGCAGCGGGCGCGGCGCAAGCGCAGGGCCGTGATCTGGTGGTGGCCTCGAGCGCGACCTACGCACCTTTTGCGTTCGAGAACAAAGACAAGCAGATCGTCGGCTTTGACATCGATATCGTCAATGCCATCGCCAAGCAGCAGGGCATGAAGCTGCGCATCGTCAACACGCCGTTCAGCAGCATTTTTGCATCGCTCAACAATGGCGATGTGGACTTTGTCATCTCCGGCGTGACCATCAACGACAAGCGCAAGCAGAGCTTTGATTTCTCCCAGCCTTACTTTGATGCCCGCCAGCTGATCGCCGTGCCCAAGGACAGCACGGTGGCCTCGCTCAAGGACCTCAAGGACAAGAAGGTGTCGGTGGTCAGCGGCTCGACCGGTGACGATGTGATGAGCCGCGAAGTCGGCAAGACCAGCGCCAATATCCGCCGCTTCGAGAGCACGCCGCTGATCATCTCCGAGCTGGCCGCAGGTGGCGTGGATGCTGCCATTGGCGACAACGGTGTCATCGCCTACCGCGTCTCGCAGTACCCGGCGCTCAAGACCGTCGATGATGCGAGCTTCCCCAAGGAGCATTTCGGCATCGTCGTGCGCAAGGGCGACAAGGCCTTGCAAGACAAGATCAACGCCGGCCTGGCCGCCATCCGCGCCGATGGCAGCTACAACGTGATCTACAAGAAGTGGTTCAACCAGGACTACAAGCCCCAATAAGGCAAGGCTTGGCGCAGTTGCAATGACGGCCCTGTGGCCGTCATTTTGTTTGAAGGAATGGATTGATGGACAACAACACCCCCGTAGAGTGGTTCGGCTGGTTCCGCCCCGACATCCTCGTGGAATACAAGCAGATGTTCTGGCAGGGCGCCATGGTCACCGTCGGCATGACGGTGGCCTGCGTGATCATGGGTTGCGCACTGGGCCTGATGCTAGCCCTGGCGCGCCTGGCCGACACGCGCCACCAGCCCTGGAAGGGCGTGTGCAAATACCTGCTGCGCTGGCCATCGACGGCCTATGTCAGCTTTTTCCGGGGCACGCCGCTCTTTGTGCAGATCTTGCTGATGCATTTTGCCGTGATGCCCTTGTTTGTGCACCCGGTCAATGGGCTGTTCATCAGCGGTGACCTGGCGCGCACGCTCAAGCAGGACCATGGCGCGCTGATGTCGGGGGTCGTGGCCTTGACACTGAACTCGGCGGCCTATATCTCCGAAGTGTTCCGCGCCGGCATCCAGTCGATCGCGATCGGCCAGAAGCAGGCGGGCATGTCCCTGGGCATGACGCATGGCCAGATGATGCGCTATGTGGTGATTCCGCAGGCCTTCCGCCGCATGCTGCCGCCGCTGGGCAACAACATGATCTCGCTGCTCAAGGACACCTCGCTGGTCTCGGCCATTGGTCTGGCCGAGATGGCCTATGCCGCGCGCACCGTGGCCGGCGCCTATGGCCGCTACTGGGAGCCCTACCTGGCCGTGGCGCTCGCCTATTGGTTGATGACCTTCATGCTGACCCTGGGCCTGCGAGCGCTGGAAAACCATCTGGCACGCACCGATCGCACTTGACTGCGCAGTGCATAAGCGAAAAAGCCGGCAATTGAACTGCCGGCTTTTTCTTTGCGGTGCCTCTCAAGCTACTTCTTGCCGCCCATGATGCTGCCCAGCACGCCGCGCAGAATCTGGTTGCCCAGCTTGGTGCCAAAGGAGCGGGCGGTGGACTTGGCCATGGACTGCACGATGCCGTCCTTCTTGCCGCCACGCGGGCCGGTGGTGCCAAAAAGAATGTCGTTGATGCTGCCCATCAGGCCGCCATCCTCAGGGGCTGCAGCGCCACCTGCAGCGCCCGCACCGGCCTTGCCGCCTTGTGCATCGGTGGCCTGGCCGGCGCGCGCCTTCAGGATCTCGTAGGCGGACTCGCGGTCCACCGGCGTGTCATAGACGCCAGCGACCAGCGAATTCTTCAACAAGGCCTGGCGCTGCTCGGTGCTGATGGGGCCGATCTGGCTGCCGGGCGGCAGCACATAGACGCGCTCGGTCACGCTGGGGCGGCCTTTTTCGTCGAGAAAGCTGACGAGCGCCTCACCGACTGCCAGCTCGGTGATGGCCGCTTCGATGTTCAGGCCCGGGTTGGCGCGCATGGTGGTGGCCGTGGCCTTGACGGCCTTCTGGTCGCGCGGCGTGAAGGCGCGCAGCGCATGCTGCACGCGGTTGCCCAGCTGGGCGAGCACGCTGTCGGGAATGTCCAGCGGGTTTTGCGTGACGAAATACACGCCCACGCCCTTGGAGCGCACCAGGCGCACGACCAGCTCGATGCGCTCTTGCAGCACCTTGGGCGCGTCATTGAACAAGAGGTGGGCCTCGTCAAAGAAGAAGACCAGCTTGGGCTTGTCGGGGTCACCAATTTCCGGGAGCTTCTCGTACAGATCGGACAGCATCCACAGCAAAAAGGTGGAATACAGGCGCGGCGAATTCATCAGCTTGTCAGCGGCCAGGATGTTGATCACCCCTTGCGTGCCCACGGTCTGCATCATGTCGTCGATGTTGAGCATGGGCTCGCCAAAGAAGCTGCCGCCGCCTTGCTGCTCGATCTGCAGCAGGCCGCGCTGGATGGCGCCCACGCTGGCCGAGCTGATGTTGCCGTAGTCGGTGGTGAACTGCTTGGCGTTCTCGCCCACGTAGGACAGCATGGCGCGCAGGTCCTTCAAGTCCAGCAGCAGCATGCCGTTGTCATCGGCGATCTTGAAGACCAGGTTGAGCACGCCCATCTGCGTGTCGTTCAGGTCCAGCATGCGGCCCAGCAGCAGCGGGCCCATGTCCGAGATGGTGGCGCGCACCGGGTGGCCTTGCTCGCCAAACACATCCCACAAGGTGGTGGGGCAAGCCTTGGGCGTGGGCAGGTCAATACCACGGTCTTGCAAGGTGGCGGCCAGCTTGCCGCCAATCTGGCCCACCTGGCTGATGCCGGTCAAATCGCCCTTGATATCGGCCATGAACACCGGCACGCCAATGCCCGAGAATCCCTCGGCCAATGTCTGAAGGGTTACAGTCTTGCCCGTGCCGGTCGCGCCGGTGATCAGCCCGTGGCGGTTGGCGAGGCCAGGAAGTAAAAAACACTCCGTTGTGCCATTTTTGGCAACCAGTAGGGGTTCAGCCATCGTAGGTTTCCTCTCCAGCATCAAAGTCAAAAGTAAAATCGCAGTCTAGCTAGATAAAACAATAGCAAAGGAAATTCTGTGGCAGGACACAGCAAATGGGCCAATATTCAACACCGCAAGGGTCGTCAGGACGAAAAACGCGGCAAGGTATGGACCCGCATCATTCGTGAAATTATGGTCGCTGCGCGGCAGGGTGGTGCGGATTTGAGCGCCAACCCGCGTCTGCGTCTGGCGATCGACAAGGCCAAGGCGGCCAACATGCCGGCCGACAACATCAAACGCAACATCGACAAGGCCACCGGCAACCTCGAAGGCGTGACCTACGAGGAAATCCGCTACGAAGGCTATGGCATCGGTGGCGCGGCCATCATTGTTGACACCATGACGGACAACCGCGTGCGCACGGTGGCCGATGTGCGCCATGCGTTCAGCAAGCACGGCGGCAACATGGGTACCGAAGGCTCGGTGTCCTTCCAGTTCCGCAACCTGGGGCAGCTGGTGTTTGCCCCTGGCGCTGACGAGGACAAGATCATGGAAGTGGCGCTCGAAGCGGGCGCCGAGGATGTGATCACCGACGAGGAGGGTGCCGTCGAAGTGCTGACGCCCCCGTCAGAATTTGAAGCGGTGCGCAATGCGCTGGAGGCAGCGGGCTTCAAGCCCGAAGTGGCCGAGGTGACGATGCGCCCCGAAAATACCGTAGATCTGGATGAGGAAGGTGCGGCCAAGATGCAAAAGTTGCTGGACGCACTGGAAGATCTGGATGATGTTCAAGATGTTTACCATAACGCGGCGCTATGAAGGTACTTGTGATTGGTGGCGGCGGCCGTGAACACGCAATGGCCTGGAAGTTGGCGCAATCGCCCAAGGTCTCCAAGGTCTATGTAGCCCCGGGTAACGCAGGCACCGCACGCGACAAGCGTCTGGAAAACCTGCCGATTACCGATGTGGTTCAGCTGCGCGAATGGGCGCAGGACAACGGTGTGCAGCTGTCCGTCGTGGGCCCCGAGGCGCCTTTGGCCGCCGGCGTGGTCGACGAGTTCCGCGCGCATGGCATGAAGATCTTTGGCCCGACCAAGGCCGCCGCGCAGCTGGAAAGCTCCAAGGCTTTCTCCAAGGATTTCATGGCACGCCATGGCATCCCGACGGCGCAGTACGAGACCTTCAGCGACCCGGTGGCGGCCCATGCCTACATCGACAAGCTGGGCGCGCCCATCGTCGTCAAGGCCGATGGCCTGGCCGCTGGCAAGGGCGTGGTGGTGGCCACCACCACCCAGGAAGCGCACGATGCCGTGGACTTCATGCTGGTGGACAACAAGTACGGCGTTGCCCATAACGACGGCGGCGCCCGCGTGGTGATCGAGGAGTTCCTCGACGGCGAAGAGGCCAGCTTCATCGTGCTGTGCGATGGCAAGAGCGTGGCGGCCATGGCGACCAGCCAGGACCACAAGCGCTTGAAGGACGGCGACCAGGGCCCCAACACCGGCGGCATGGGTGCCTACTCGCCCGCCCCGGTGGTGACGGCCGATGTGCATGCCCGCGCGATGCGCGAGATCATTCTGCCCACCATCCGTGGCATGGAAAAAGACGGCATTCCCTACACCGGCTTCTTGTACGCGGGCCTGATGATCGACAAGGCGGGACACCCCAAGACCTTGGAGTTCAACTGCCGCATGGGTGACCCGGAAACCCAGCCGATCATGATGCGCCTCAAGAGCGATCTGGTCGATGTGATGCAGGCTGCCACCGACGGCAAGCTCGACCAGATCGAGCTGCAGTGGGACCGCCGCACCGCGCTGGGCGTGGTGATGGCCGCCCATGGCTACCCGGACGCTCCCCGCAAGGGCGATGTGATCACCGGTCTGCCCGAGGACGAAGAAGAAGTGATGGTCTTCCACGCCGGCACCACAGTGCAGGATGGCAAGCCCGTCACCAGCGGTGGCCGCGTGCTGTGTGTGACCGCCTTGGCCGACAACGTCAAGCAGGCGCAGCAGCGCGTGTATGCCGCTGCAGCGCAAGTGCATTTCGATGGTGCGCAATCCCGCCACGACATCGGCTACCGCGCGGTCAAGTGACCGCCCGCAAGCCCACAGTGAGCCCCGCCCATGCTGTCCTCGTCCGTTGACCAACTGAACGCCGGGGCCCAGGCCCAGGCGGTGGCCGCCTACCTCCAGTCGCTGCAGGCCTCGATCACCGATGCCGTTGAAGCGCTGGAGCAGGAGGCGGGCAGCGCCGTGCGCTTTCTGGCCGATGCCTGGCACAAGGCGCCCGGTGAGAAGCTGCAAGGCCAGGGTCTGACCAAGATCCTCGAAGGCGGCGCGGTGTTTGAGCGCGCAGGCGTGGGCTTCTCGCAAGTGCGGGGCCCGCAGTTGCCACCCTCGGCGACCCAACACCGGCCCGAGCTGGCAGGTGCCCCTTTCACGGCCATGGGCGTGTCCCTGGTCTTCCATCCGCGCAACCCCTATGTGCCCACGGTGCATATGAATGTGCGCATGATTGCAGCAGGCCACCCCGGCCAGCCCGCCACCTGTTGGTTTGGTGGCGGTATGGACCTGACGCCGTTCTACCCGTTTGCGCAGGACGCGCAGCATTTTCACCAGGTTTGCCACGATGCGGTGGCGCCTTTTGGTGCTGACTTGTACCCGCGCTTCAAGCAGTGGTGCGACAGCTATTTTTTCCTCAAGCACCGCAATGAGGCGCGCGGCATCGGCGGCATCTTCTTTGATGATTTCTCCGAGCTGGGCTTTGAAGGCAGCTTTGCAATGCTGCAGTCGGTGGGCGATGCCTTTTTGCAGGCTTATCTGCCCATCGTGCAGCGCCGCAAGGACGAGGTCTATGGCGAGCGCGAGCGGGACTTTCAGCTCTACCGGCGCGGGCGCTATGTGGAGTTCAACCTGGTCTGGGACCGGGGCACCCACTTTGGTTTGCAGTCGGGTGGGCGCACGGAGTCGATCCTGCTGTCGATGCCGCCCTTGGCGAGCTGGAGCTACCAGCGCCAGGACCCTGAGGGCTCGCCCGAAGCGCGTTTGCTGGCGGACTTTTTGCAGCCGCGTGATTGGCTCTAAACACCGGGCCCCTCGGTCTGCCGGCGCCCTTGTGCTGGGGCTTGGCGGGGCTTGCCGTCTGCACCGCAAGGCCCTATCTGGGCGCCATTTGGCGCAGCTTGCGTATAATTGACTTTCCGCTGACCGTATTCATGCCCCATCGCAGGCTGTGCGGCAGTATCTCTTGAAGGCCTTGCCCTTTTGCCACGGCGTGTTGACGCGATCAACAATAACTGCAACACGCGCTATAGTACAAACACTTTCATCCATCACCGACTGATGACCACCGCCAAAAAATCCGAATCCACTGCCAAGAAATCTGTGCAATTGCTGCAGCGTGCCATCGTTGATGGGCTGGAAGATGTGAAAGCACAAGATATCCAGGTTTTCAATACCGAGCACCTCTCGCCGCTGTTTGAGCGCGTGATCGTCGCTGCCGGTACCTCGAACCGCCAGACCAAGGCCTTGGCTGCCAGCGTCAAGGACGCCGTCAAGGAAGCGGGCTTTCCCAAGCCACGCACCGAAGGCGAAGACAACGGCGAATGGATCATTGTCGACTGCGGCCCGGTTGTGGCCCACATCATGCAGCCGATGATCCGCCAGTACTACCGCCTCGAAGAGATGTGGGGCGATACGCCCGTGCGCGTCAAGCTGGGCGCTGCCAAGCCCAAGGCCGCCAAGCCGGCCAAGGCCAAACCAGAAGCCGCTGCCGACACCGCTGCTGACAGCAAGAAGAAGCCCGCTGCACGCAAGCCTGCTGCTGCCAGCGCTGCCGATGCACCGGTGAAGAAGACCGCTGCGAAGAAGCCAGCGGTCAAGAAGATCTCGGGCACCGTGGCCAAAAAGCCTGCGGCCAAGAAGACCAGCGCTGCTGCCACCGTCAAGACCGTCGTGGTCAACAAGCCCAAGGCCAGCAAGCCCGCAGCCAAGTCGGCCGTCGCCAAGCCTGCAGCCAAGAAGCCAGCGGCCAAGCGCGCGACCAGCAAGGCCAAGTAACACCCCCCTCAACCTGCGGGTTGCAAAGAGCTGTACTGCCGAGCAGGACAGCTCTTTTTCATTGGAGATTTCAGATGAAGATTTTCATTGTTGCGGTGGGCCAGCATGTACCCGATTGGGCGCAGACCGCTTATGACGACTATGCCAAGCGCTTCCCGCCCGAGCTGAAGGTGGAGCTCAAGGCGGTCAAGACCGAGCCGCGCGGCTCCAAGACGGTGGAGACCCTGTACGCCGCCGAGCGCAAGCGCATCGAGGCGGCCATCCCGCGCGGCACACGCATTGTGGTGCTCGATGAGCGCGGCACCAACCTGACCACCAAGGCACTGGCCAAGCGGGTCAAGGGCTGGCAGCTCGAAGGTGACGATGTGGGGCTGATCATCGGTGGCCCCGACGGGCTGGACCCCGAGTTCAAGGCTGCTGCGCACGAGCGCATTCGCCTCTCGGACATGACCTTGCCCCATGCGATGGTGCGGGTGCTGCTGATCGAGCAGCTCTACCGCGCCTGGTCGGTCAATGCCGGCCACCCTTACCACCGCGAATAGGCCCAGAGCGCCTGCGCTCGGGTGGGCGAGAGCAGGGCAATATCCCCGCTTGCCAGCGGGCTGCCGGATGCGTTATGCTGCAAAAATAATAGCTGCTTGCGCTGGATTGATGGGCGCAGGCGCTTTTTTCAAATCTTGGCCTCGCTTCCCACCATGCATCCCTTCGTCTACCTGGCGTCACAGTCCCCGCGTCGCAGTCAACTGCTCGAGCAGATCGGTATCGCCCACCGCTTGCTGGTGGCCCAGGACGGCGATCCCGAGCCCCAGGACCCCGAAGCGCTGGAGCTGGTGCTGCCGCGTGAATCGGCTACCGACTATGTGCAGCGCGTGACCGGGCTGAAGCTCGATGCCGCACTGGCCCGCCTGCAGCGGCGCGGCTTGGACCCAGCACCGATTCTGTGCTCTGACACCACGGTGTCGCTGGGCCGGCATATTCTGGGCAAACCCGAGACGCCGCAGCAAGCGAGCGAGATGCTGCAGGCACTCAGCGGCAAGACGCACCGGGTATTGACCGCTGTGGCCCTGCAAAGCGGGCGAAAGCGTTTGACGGCCTTGTCCGTCTCCAGCGTGCAGTTTGCGCCTATCGATGCCGCGCAGATCGAAGCCTATGTTGCCAGTGGTGAGCCCATGGGCAAGGCGGGCGCCTATGGCGTGCAGGGGCGGGCGGCCGCATATATTGCCAAGATCAGCGGCAGTTATTCCGGCATCATGGGGCTGCCCGTGTTCGAGACAGCGAATGTGCTGCGGGCTGCAGGGTTTGCCATCTAAGGCCCTTTAAGAATGACTTCTATGCAAAATGATATTTTGATCAATTGGGCGCCGCAGGAGACGCGGGTGGCCATCATCGAGGGTGGCGCCGTGCAGGAGCTGCACCACGAGCGCACCCTGGAGCGAGGCCTCGTGGGCAATGTCTACCTGGGCAAGATATCGCGCGTGCTGCCCGGTATGCAGTCGGCCTTTATCGACATTGGTCTGGAGCGCGCCGCATTCCTGCATGTGGCGGATGTCTGGCAACGCCAGGAGGGTGGCCTGGCGCCGATGTTTGCGCGCAAGGGTGAGCCCCAGGTACCGATTGAAAAGCAGATCTTTGAAGGCCAGTCGATCATGGTGCAGGTCATCAAGGACCCGATCGGCACCAAGGGCGCGCGGCTGTCCACCCAGATCAGCGTGGCCGGGCGCTTGCTGGTGTTCCTGCCCCAGGACGACCATATCGGCGTCTCGCAAAAGATTCCCCAGAACGAACGTGATGCGCTGCGTGCGCGCCTGCAGGCATTGGTGGGCACGGCGCAAACGGGCGGTGGCGGCGGTTTTATCCTGCGCACCAATGGCGAGGACTCCAGCGATGAGGAACTGGCCGAGGACATCAGCTACCTGCGCAAGGTCTGGAAGCGCATCAAGGACAGCGCTGCCAAACAGGCCGCCAAGAGCTTGCTGCACCAGGACCTGAGCCTGATGCAGCGCGTGCTGCGCGACATGGTCACGGAAAACACCCAGTCGATCCGCATCGATTCGCGCGAGCAGTTTGTGCTGCTGCAGCAGTTTGGCCAGGAGTTCATGCCGGCAGCGCTCCCCAAGCTGCAGCTCTACAAGGGCGAACGCCCGATCTTCGACCTTTACTCGGTCGACGAGGAGATCGCCCGCGCGCTGGGCCGGCGTGTGGACCTCAAGTCGGGCGGCTACCTGATCGTGGACCAGACCGAGGCCCTGACCACCGTCGATGTGAACACCGGCGGCTATGTGGGTGCGCGCAATTTTGACGACACCATCTTCAAGACCAACCTGGAAGCGGCCCATGCCATTGCCCGCCAGCTGCGGCTGCGCAACCTGGGCGGCATCATCATCGTGGACTTCATCGACATGGTGCACGAGGACCACCAGGCGCAGGTGCTGCACGAGCTGCGCAAGCAGCTGCAGCGCGATCGCGTCAAAACCATGTGTGGCGAATTCTCCCAGCTGGGCCTGGTGGAGATGACACGCAAGCGCACGCGCGAATCGCTCGCGCACATGCTATGCACCTCGTGCCCGGTCTGCAATGGCGTCGGGGAAGTCAAGACCGTGCGCACGGTCTGCTACGACATCCTGCGCGAGATTCTGCGCGAGGCACGCCAGTTCAACCCCAAGGAGTTCCGCGTGCTCGCCGCCCCTCCAGTGATCGAGATGCTGCTGGACGAAGAGAGCCAGCACCTGGCCGGCCTGTCCGATTTCATCGGCAAACCGATCTCGCTGCAGGCCGAAGGGCGGGATGGTTCGGACCAGTACGACATCGTGCTGCTTTGATCTACCGCGTCTCTCGGACACTGTTTGATAAAAAGTGAAATTATTCTTCACTTTTTTATCTATAAATATAAAAATATTTTCTCTTTTCCTAGGTGAAGCGGCATTGGTCCAGCGTTCGCGCTGGTAGATGGCCTTGAATAGTGCTAATATTATTTCATCGGTGATTGAAAAATGATGAAATATTAGCGCCATGGCGAAGAAGACTGCTCCTCTTTTGCCCGCTACCACCAAGCTCCTTGTCGAGTTTGGAGAGCGGCTCAAGCTTGCGCGCTTGCGCAGGAAGCTGACAGCCAAGCAGGTGGCTGAGCGTGCTGGCATGACCCCCATGACCTTGCGCTCCTTGGAAGCCGGTGGATCAGGCGTGACGATGGGGGCCTATTTGTCGGTAATGCAGGTCCTTGGACTTGCCAATGATTTGGCCATGCTTGCCACGGAGGACCAGCTGGGCCGCCAACTCCAGGATGCACGCTTGGTCAAAAGCGAGACTGCGCAGCACGTCGTTAGCGAGCCGGTGAAACGTCGGTCATCACGCAAATCGCAGACGGCACCGGCCAGGAAAGACATGCCGACCACCGTTTTACCCTTGCCCCTCAGTGGCTCTGCAGCGGATGCTTTGGGAGAGACCAAAAGCACAGCAGCGCTGAGCGCCCTGCTGAAAAAGAGCACAGAACCATGAGCAAGATAGCGGTCTATGCGGACTGGGAGGGGTTGCCGGGGCCTTGGCGCTTGGGTTTTCTGCACAGTCGCCGAACGCGCGCGACGGAGTTGTTTGAATTCGAATACGACACCAAGGCGCTGACAGAGCCGCTTCTTGCCGGTGTGCACCTGGATCCGAACCTTCAGGCGTTCAGCGGGCCGCAGTATCCCCCTGCGCCCAGAGACAAGTTTGGCATCTTTGATGATTCAAGCCCGGATCGTTGGGGACGCAAGCTGATGGATCGGCGGTTCGAGCGTGAGAAGCGGGCAGGGCTGTGGCCGGCCGAGGCCCGCCTCTACGAATCCGATTACCTGTTGGGTGTGCATGACCAGTACCGCGTGGGGGCCTTGCGCTACCGGCTGGAGGACGAGGGCAGCTTCCTTGACGACCGTATCGACATGGCAGCGCCGCCTTTCACGGAAATTCGCGCGCTGGAGCAGGCCAGCCGTGGCTTGGAGCAAGACCCAGACAATATGGCGGCGCAGGGGCAGGACTGGCTGCGCATGTTGATCGCACCGGGTGGCTCGCTAGGCGGTGCCCGGCCCAAGGCCAGCGTTGTGGACGATGCGGGGCGCCTGTACATCGCCAAGTTCCCCAGTATCAGAGACAGCTATGACGTTGGTGGCTGGGAAATGGTGGTGAATGCGCTCGCGCATGGCTGCGGCCTTCAGGTTGCTACGGCGCAGGCGCGTAAATTTGCCAGCGATTACCACTGCTTCATGGTGAGCCGCTTTGACCGGACGGACGGCGGGAGGCGGCTGCATTTTGCGTCGGCAATGACGATGACCGGCCGCAACGACGGCGATGATGCGTCCACGGGTGTGAGCTATCTGGAACTCGCGGAAGTCATTATGCGCCAGGGCGCGCAGCCCAATCAGGATCTGAAAGAGCTCTGGTCGCGGATCGTCTTCAACCTGCTGGTCTCCAACACGGACGACCATCTCCGCAACCACGGCTTTATCCTCGTGCCTGGCAGGGGCTGGAAACTGTCACAGGCTTACGACATGAACCCGGTCGCCTATGCCGATGGCCTGAAGCTCAACATCACCGATGCAGACAATGCGCTGGATCTTGAACTGGCGCGGGAAGTTGCAGCTTATTTCCGTGTGAGCCTGAAAGACGCAGACAAGACCATTGACGCATTTCGAGGCATCGTCAGTCAGTGGCGGGTGGTCGCCACGCATGTCGGTCTGTCAGCCAGTGAACAGGGCCGAATGGCGGGCGCCTTTGCGCTTGCCGAGGAAGATTGAGGCCGACATAGCCATCTGTCAGCGCGCTCCGCGTCTGCAGACCAAGTCCAGCCAACATGCGGCTCAACATTGATCGCGCTGATCGTCTGGAATGGCTGGGGTGCTGCAACTCCAGCTGCCCCAATCCAAACCAGATCAACCCTGCATTAGAGGGCGGTTAAAGCTTGCGCAGACGCTCCAGCGCCGCCAGCAGGGTTTCATCCTTTTTTGCATAGCAAAAGCGCACCACCTGCTGGTCAAAGCCGTTGCCATAAAAGGCAGACAGCGGAATGGCTGCAACGCCCAGGTCCTTGACCAGTTGCTGGCAGAACTCGGCCTCGCTGGCATCGGTCACGGCCGAGATATCCACGCACTGGAAATAGGTGCCGGAGCTGGGCAGGAGCTTGAGGCGCGAGCCTTCGAGGCCTGCGCGGAACAGGTCGCGCTTCTTTTGGTAGAAGGCCGGCAGGTTCAGGTAGGGCGCAGGGTCCTTCAGGTACTCGGCCAAGCCCACCTGCATGGGGGTGTTGACGGTGAACACATTGAACTGGTGCACCTTGCGGAATTCGGCAGTCAAGGGCGCCGGGGCGGCCACGGTGGCCACCTTCCAGCCGGTCACATGGAAGGTCTTGCCAAAGCTGCTGACCACATAGGCGCGTGCGGCCAGGCCCGGGTAGCGCGATGCGCTTTCGTGGCGCTCGCCGTCGAACACCATGTGCTCGTAGACCTCATCAGCCAAGAGCAGGATATTTGTGGGGGCCAGCAGGTCTTGCAGCTGCTGCATCTCCTGCGCGGTCCAGGTGGTGCCGCTGGGGTTGTGCGGGGTGTTGATCAGCAGCAGGCGCGTCTTGGGGGTGATGGCCGCTGCGATCTTGCCAAAGTCGGGGCGGAAGGTCTTGGGCGTCAGCGGCACGCGCACAGGCACGCCGCCGGCCAGCTCGATATTGGGCACATAGCTGTCATAGCAGGGGTCCAGCACGATGACTTCATCGCCGGGGCTCACGCAGCTGAGGATGACGGTCAGGATCGCTTGGGTGGCACCGGCGGTGACGGTGATTTCGCTGTTGGCGTCATAGCGCTTGCCATAGAGCGCTTCGATTTTCTGGGCCACCACCTCGCGCAAGGCTGGCACACCGGTCATTGGCGGGTACTGGTTGTGGCCGGCCTGCATGGCGCGGCTGACGCTATCGATCAGAGCCGGATCACAGCCAAAGTCCGGGAAGCCCTGGCCCAGATTGACGGCCTTGTGCTCGGTGGCGAGCGCCGACATGACGGTGAAAATGGTGGTGCCCACGTTGGGCAGGCGGCTGGGGAACGATGGGGTCAGGGCAGAAGCGGACATGGTGGACAGGGCGGGACACAAGACCCCTGCCGGCAAGCGGGGCGGTGGTCTATGCATCCGTCGATCAATAAGCGGTGTGGAAAGGGTTGCGGATCAGAGTTCGTAGTCAGCCACGTGGCCGACCATCGCTCGGCCGATCAGATCACGGTTCAAACGGTCGCTGATCAGCTCGGCAAATTTGTAGACAAAATTGCGCATATAAGCGCCGCGCTTGAAGGCCACGCGCGCCACGCTCTCGCCAAAGAGGTGGCCCATGGGCCGCACGGCCAGGTCCTTGATCGGGTCGTCGCGCATGGCCATCTCGGCCACAATGCCAATGCCCAGACCCAGGCGCACATAGGTCTTGATGACGTCGGAGTCAATGGCTTCGAGCACGATCTTGGGCGTGAGCTGGCGGGCTGCCATCGCCGAATCGATCTTGCCCCGGCCGGTGAAGGACGGGTGGTAGGTGATCAAGGGCTCGCCGGCGATGTCCTCCAGATTGATGCGTTCTTTTTGCGCCAGCGGGTGCTGGTGCGGCATGACCAGCACATGCTGCCATTCGTAGCAGGGCAGGGTCACCAGCTCGGGGTAGTCGGCCAGCGATTCGGTGGCCATGCCCAGGTCGGCCTGCTCATCGATCACCATGCGGGCCACTTCGGCGGGCGTGGCCTGGTGCAGGCTGACCGTCACCTTGGGGTAGTGCTCGCGCAGGCGTGCCACCGGGGTGGGCAGCACATAGCGCGCCTGGGTATGGGTGGTGGCGATGGAGAGCGTGCCGCTGTCCTGCGCGCTGTACTGGTCGCCAATGCGCTTGAGGTTGCCGACCTCGCGCATGATGATCTCGATGCTGCGCAGCACCTGCTGGCCGGGCTCGGTGATGCGTTTGAGGCGCTTGCCGTGGCGCGCAAAGATGTCGATGCCCAGCTCCTCTTCCAGCTCGATGATGGCCTTGGAGACGCCGGGTTGCGAGGTGTGCAATGCCTTGGCCGCCTCGGTCAGGTTGAGGTTGCGGCGCGCGGCCTCTTGCACAAAGCGGAACTGATGCAGGTTCATACAATGATGCGGAATATGAATTTACATCATTATGCTTGATTGGAATATAAAAAGCAGCCCTTAGACAGAAACCCAAGTGGCGGGGCGGCATTTTGCGAAACAGCATTTGCCGAGCGCGGCCATAGGCGCGGCGCCTGGGCTAAGAGATTCCGGCTATGCCACTTGCGCAGTCAGCCCTGCAGCTTGCCTTGCAGATAGCCGCCAGCCATGTCTGCCAAGAGCTGGATCACCCTTGCATCCTCGCCCATTGCCGGGGCGATGCGCAGCTGCACCTGGGGGTAGCGCGGGGCGAGTTCCTCGACCAGCGCGGGAATGTCTTCGCTGGCATGCTTGCCCACGCCAAAGAGCAGGGGCCAGATGGTGATATGGGTCAGCCGCGGGTGCGACTGCAGCAGCTGGGCCACGGCCGGGCCCAGCGGCGGCTCGCACCAGTCCAGGTAGGCGCAAGCGACGGCAGCGTCAGGCCGTGCATGCTGTACCTGGGCGAGCAAATGCTCGGCATTGCGGCGCCAGACGGGGTCTTTGGAGCCGTGAGACAGCAGGATGAGACCAGTGGCAGAGGAGGGCGATGGCATGGGGCGATGGTGGTGGTCGAAGGTGGAGAGGTGTTTGCGGCTGTAAAGCTTGGAACCTTTGAACATTATCGCTTTCCCATAAATGGGCGCGATTCGGCGCCCGCGCTGATACCGCATGTAGCAAAATGTACAGCTTGCGCGCCTGGGTGCGAAAAAGCAGCCCATCCTGTGCAACGCTTTACACTGCCTACATATTTAGCTGTAAAAATAGTAGTTTGCTCTACCTGAAGCCAAAACCGATGATGCCGGATGTTTCCAATTTTTCGCGCCAGTCTCTGGCAACGTTTCAATCTTTGGCAACTGTCGGAAAGCTTTCCCCTCCCTGTACGTTCAGCCAGCTCGCCCGGGTTGGAGCGGTGGTCGCGGCCCTGGGGCTGCTCGCCGCCTGCTCGGACAAACCCGCGCCCACGGCTGCTGCGCCACAGGCCCCGGAGGTGGGCATCATCACCGTGCAATCCGCATCGCAGCAGCTGACTGCCGAGCTGCCGGGCCGCACCAACGCCTTCATGATTGCCGAGATTCGCCCCCAGGCCAATGGCATTGTCGAAAAGCGCCTGTTTACCGAAGGTGCCTCGGTCAAGGCCGGCCAGGCGCTCTACCAGCTGGACGACCGGCCCGCGCGGGCGGCCGTCAACAGTGCCGAGGCTGCTTTGGCCAAGGCCAAGGCCACGGCGCAGACGGCGCGCAGCAACGCCGCGCGCAACAGCGAGCTGGTCAAGATCGATGCCATCAGCCGCCAGGTGTTTGATGACAGCCAGGCGCTGGTCGCACAGACCGCCTCCGATGTGGCCGTCGCCCAGGCTGCGCTGGACAATGCGCGCATCAATCTGCAGTACACCCGCATCACCTCTCCCATCAGTGGCAAGGTCAGCACCTCGGCGGTCACGCCCGGTGCGCTGGTCACCGCCAACCAGGCGACGGCGCTCACCACCGTGGTGCAGCTCGATCCGATGTATGTGGACTTCACCCAATCGAGCACCGAGATGCTGCAGCTGCAGCGCGACCTGAAGGCGGGGCGCTTTCAGCGCCTCGAAGGTGACCAGATTCCGGTGCGCATCCGCCTCGACGACGGCACCGAATACAGCCATGAGGCCAAGCTCAAGTTCTCGGGCGTGATTGTCAGCGCCACCACGGGCACGGTCACCTTGCGCGCCCAGGTGCCCAACCCCGATGGCGTGCTGATGCCCAATATGTATGTGCAGGCCTTGCTGCCCACGGCCGTCGCACCCGATGCGCTGCTCGTGCCCCAGCAATCGGTGGTGCGCGATCTGACTGGCAAACCGACCGTCTTGGTGGTTACCGCCGAGGACAAGGTGCAAAAGCGCACCTTGCAGCTCGACCGTGCGGTGGGCAGCCAGTGGCTGGTGGGCAGTGGACTCAAGTCTGGTGAGCGCGTGGTGGTCGATGGCTTTCAGCGTGTGAAGGACGGTGACAAGGTGCGGGTGGCCGAGGTGGACCTGAAGGCGCAGGCCGAGCGTGTGCGCAGCCCGGGACGCGTGCCCGGCCAGGCCGCAGCGCCGGCAGCAGCCCAGTAAGTCACCCAGAACCCGAGGCTGCATCCATGGCACAGTTTTTTATCCAGCGCCCCATTTTTGCGTGGGTGATCGCCATCATCATCATGCTGGGCGGGGCCCTGTCCATCTCCAAGCTGCCGTTGGAGCAATACCCCGAGATTGCGCCACCGCGCGTCACCATCGGCACCCAGTACACCGGCGCATCGGCAGAGACGGTGGAGAACTCCGTCACCCAGATCATCGAGCAGCAGCTCAAGGGCATTGACAACATGCTCTACATGAGCGCGACCAGCAATGCCTCTGGCCAGGCACGCATCACCTTGACCTTTGCGCCCGGCACCAATGTGGACGTGGCCCAGGTGCAGGTGCAAAACAAGATCCAGGGGGCGCTCAACCGCCTGCCCGAATCGGTCAAGAGCCGGGGCGTGTTCATCAACAAGGGCGGCCAGGATTTTCTGGTCACCTACAGCTTCTACTCGCAAGACCCGACGATGACCGAGGTCGACATTGGTGACTACATCAATGCCAGCCTGGTCGATGTGATCGGGCGCCTCGAAGGCGTGGGCGACATCAATGTGTTTGGTACGTCCTACGCGATGCGCATCTGGATGGACCCGGCCAAAATGGAGAAATTCGGCCTGATGCCGTCGGATCTGGCCAATGCGCTCAATGCGCAAAACGCCCAGGTCTCGGCTGGCCAACTGGGCGCGCTGCCGGCGGTGAACAACCAGCAGCTCAATGCCACGATCACCGCGCGCACCAAGCTCAAGACCGTGGACCAGTTCGAGGACATCGTGCTCAAGGCTGCGACCGATGGCTCGGTGGTCACCATCAAGGATGTCGCCCGGGTGGAGCTGGGCGCGGAGAACCTGAACGTGCAGGCCAAGCTCAATGGCATGCGCGGCGCGGGCATGGGCATCATCTTGGCCGATGGCGCCAATGCGATGGCGGTGTCCGATGCCGTTGCGGCCAAGCTGGCCGAGATGAAGCCCTATTTCCCCAACCAGATCGACTATTTCGTCAGCTCGGACTCCACCCCCTTTGTGCGCGCCTCCATCCACGAGGTGGTTGCCGCGCTGGGCGAGGCCATGGTGCTGGTGGTGATCGTGATGTTCGTGTTTCTGCAGAACCTGCGCGCGACCTTGATCCCGGCCATTGCCGTGCCGGTGGTGCTGCTGGGCACCTTTGGTGTGCTGTCGATTGCCGGTTACTCCATCAATACCTTGACGATGTTTGCGATGGTGCTGGCCATCGGCTTGTTGGTGGACGATGCCATTGTGGTGGTGGAAAACGTCGAGCGGGTGATGCACGAGACAGGCATGTCCGCCAAGGAGGCAACCAAGGTCTCGATGCGTGAAATCACCCCGGCGCTGGTCGGCATTGGCGTAACCTTGTCGGCGGTGTTTGTGCCCATGGCCTTTTTTGGTGGCTCCACCGGCGTCATCTACCGCCAGTTCTCGATCACCATCGTCGCGGCCATGGCGCTGTCGGTGTTTGTCGCGCTGACCTTGACCCCCGCGCTGTGCGCCACCATCCTGAAGGCGCCCGAGCATGCCGGCGGCCATGAGCGGGCCATCCGCAAGGGCCTGTTTGGTATCAGCGATCGGTTCTTCCGCTGGTTCAACCGCAATTTTGACCGCACTGCCAGCCGCTACCAGGGCATCGTCGCCCGCAGCCTGCGCCGCGCCAAGCGCATGATGCTGATCTTTATCGCGGTGCTGCTGGGCGTGTGGCTGTTGATGCACAAGCTGCCCACGTCCTTCCTGCCCGATGAGGACCAGGGCTTTCTGTACGTGAACGTCAACCTGCCCTCGGGCGCGGCAGATGCGCGCCTGCAGGATGTGCTCGACGAGGTGCGCGAGTACCTGCTCCAGCAACCCGACATCATCAGCTTCAACCAGGTCTCGGGCCTCAATGGCGACCAGAGCTCGGCGCGCGGCTTTATCCGCCTCAAGCCCTGGGATGAACGCAAGCTGGCGTCGCAGTCGTCGGCGGCTATTGCCAACAAGGCGACCAAGGACCTGTCGCGCATCCGCGATGCACGCGTCTTGGTGATTTTGCCGCCGGCCGTGCGTGGCCTGGGTGCCAGCTCGGGCTTCAACTTCATGGTCAAGGACATGAACAGCATCGGCCATGATGGCCTGCTGGCCGCCAGCAACCAGGTGCTCGCCGCGATGCGTGCCAACCCGAATCTGACTGCGGTACGCACCACCAATCTGGACGATGCGGCCGAGCTGCGCGTCGATGTGGACGACCGCAAGGCCGCAGCGCTGGGCTTGTCCTATGCCGACATCAACAGCGTGCTGTCCAGCGCGATGGGCGGCACCTATGTGAACGATTTCTTGAACAACGGCCGGGTCAAGCGCGTCTACATCATGGGTGACGCGCCACACCGCATGCTGCCGCAGGACATCGCCAAATGGACCGTGCGCAACAAGAACGGCGAGATGGTGCCCTTTGGCGCGTTCTCGGACAGCCACTGGGCCTATGGCTCGCCCCAGCTGCTGCGCTACAACGGCAGCCCGGCCTATGAGTTTGAAGGCCGCGCGGCACCCGGCATCAGCTCGGGTGCGGCGATGCAGGAGGTCGAGGCCATCCTGGCCAAGCTGCCATCCGGCCTGGGCTATGAGTGGACCGGCGCCTCGCTGCAGGAGCGCCAGTCCGGTGCGCAAGCGCCCATGCTGTACGCCATATCGATCCTGTTTGTGTTCCTCTGCCTGGCTGCGCTGTACGAGAGCTGGACTGTGCCGCTGTCGGTGATGCTGGCCGTGCCGCTGGGTGTGATTGGCGCGCTGGCTGCCACCTATACCCGGGGCCTGACCAATGACGTCTACTTCCAGGTGGGCTTGCTGACGACGGTCGGCTTAGCGGCCAAGAATGCCATCTTGATTGTGGAATTTGCGGTGCAGCTGCAAGAGCAGGGCAAGAAGCTGTTCGATGCCACGGTGGAGGCGGTGCGCCTGCGCTTGCGCCCCATCCTGATGACCTCGCTGGCCTTTGGTTTTGGTGTGATTCCGCTGGCCATTGGCACCGGCGCAGGAGCGGGCGGGCGCAATGCCATCGGCACGGCGGTGCTGGGCGGTATGGTGGCCTCGACCGTGCTCGGCATTTTCATGGTGCCGGTCTTCTTTCTGCTGATCCGCAGCTGGTTCCGCTCCCACAGCCGCCATGACGAGGCGCCTGCGCAGCCTAGCCCCGCGCAGGAGACCGCGCCATGAGCCGTTTTGATACTTTCTCCATGACCCGTGCTTATCGTTTGCCGCTGTCGCTGTTGGCAGCGGGCCTGTTGTCCGCCTGCAACCTGGCGCCGCAATACCAGCGCCCTCCAGCCGCAGTGCCCGCCACGCTCGACGGCGTGGCGCAGACCTTGCCTGCCGACTTTGTCGTTGAACCCGTTGCCGCCGACAGTCTGCAGCTGCTGCCCTGGCAGCAGTGGGTGGAGAGCGCGGGCCTGCGCCAGTTGATCGAGCAGGGTCTGCAGAACAACCGCGACCTGCGCGTGGCCATCGCCAATATCGAAAAGGCGCGTGCGCAATACGGCGTGCAGCGCGCCGACCAACTACCCAGCCTGAACGCCAATGCCCAGGGCAGCCGCACCCGCACGGCAGATGATCTGCGCTCGTCGACGGCGCCATCCTCCGTCGCCAACCAGGTCAGCGTGCAGCTGGGCCTGGCCAGCTATGAGCTCGATTTTTGGGGCCGGGTGCGCAACCTGAGCGAGGCGGCCTTGCAGCAGTACCTGCTGGTCGAAGAAAACCGCCGCAGCGTGCAGCTGGGCCTGATCACCGATATCGCCAATGCCTGGGTGGCCCTGGCCAGCGACCAGCAGCGCCTGCAACTGGCGCGCGATACGCTGGCCACACGCGAGCAGGGCTATGGCCTGGTGCAGCGCATGCACCAGCTAGGCGCCACCAATGGCCTGGTGCTGGCCCAGAACCAGACGGCGGTCGAGACCGCCCGCAACGATGTCGCTGCCTACGAGTCGCAGGTGGCGCGCGATCGCAACGCGCTGCAGCTGCTGGTGGGCGGGCCAGTGTCGGGCGATATGCTGCCCCCGGCGCCCAGCGCATCGCTCAGCAGCAATGAGGTTAAGAGCGCGGGCTCGGGCCAGTTGCTCGACGGCGCAACGCCGCAGGTCAAGGCGCCTGGAGTCGCCACCGCGATGACCGTGGTGCCGACCGGCCTGTCGTCGCAGGTGCTGCTGGCCCGGCCCGATGTGGCCGCTGCCGAGCACAGCCTGCAGGCCCAGTACGCCAGCATTGGTGCGGCGCGTGCCGCCTTCTTCCCCACCATCAGCCTGACGGCCAATGCCGGCACTGCCAGTGATGCGCTCTCGGGCCTGTTCGATGGGGGCAACCGCGCCTGGAGCTTTGTGCCGCAGATCCGTTTGCCGATTTTTGATGGCGGCCGCAACCAGGCCAACCTCGATATCGCACAGGCCAACCGCGATGCGGCACTGGCCCAGTACGACAAGGCCATCCAGGTCGCATTCCGCGAGGTGAGCGATGCGCTGGCCGACCGCGCCACGATGCAGCGGCGCCTGAACTCGCAAGTGGCCTTGGTGCAGGCGGCCAGCCGCGTGCTGCAGCTGTCGCAGGCGCGCTTCAAGGCCGGGGCCGACGATTTTCTGACCGTGCTCGATGCGCAGCGCAGCCTCTACGCGGCCCAGCAAACCCAGATCACCTTGATGCAGGCCGAGCAGGTCAACCGCATCAGCCTGTACAAGGCGCTGGGCGGAGGTATCGACAAGCTGTAGTGAGACCGCAGGCGCTAGGACCATTGCAAACTCAATCGCAAACGCGCAATGCTGCGAGGGCAATGCGCGCTGCACTACCATGGCGGCATGACTGATACCTTGCCAACGCCTGCTGACAGCATTACCTTTTCCGAGTTTGACGAATCCCAGGCGCAGGCGGTGGATGCGCTGATTGTCGGCGCCGGGCCCGTGGGCATGTTTGCCGCCTTCCAGCTGGGTTTGCAGGGCGTGCAGGCCCAGCTGTGCGACAGCCTGCCGCAGATGGGCGGGCAGTGCATTGCGCTCTATGCCGACAAGCCCATCTACGACATCCCCGGCATTGCGCTGTGCACCGGCCGCGAGCTGGCCGCGCAACTGCAGCAACAGATCCAGCCCTTCCACCCCGTTTTTCATGGCCACACCCAGGTCGCACAGCTGCTGCCCCATGGCGATGGCCGTTGGCGTGTGCAGCTGCAGGCCATCGATGGGCTGCAGACCCGCTGGCTGCTGGCCCGCAGCGTCGTAGTCACCGCTGGTGTTGGGGCCTTTGTGCCCAAGCAGCTGCGCCTGCCCGGGCTGGAGGCCTGGTTGGGCAGCCAGGTCTTCTACCATCCCGCTTTCGATGATGCCTGGCTGGAGCCGGTACTGGCGCGCCACCCCGCGCCGCGCATTGTGATCCATGGCGGCGATGAGCCGGCTGTCGAGGCCGTGCTGGCCGCCGCAGACCATGCCAGCTTGCAAGCCGCGCAGCTGGTGCTGATGCACCGGCGCGACCAGTTCAATGCGCCTGATGCGCTGCTGCAGCGCCTGGCGCAGCTGCGTGCCAGTGGCAGGGTGGAGGTCGTCATTGGCATGCCCCAGGCTATCGATGCGGGGGAACATCTGCAGGCTATCGACTATGTCGATGCCGATGGCGCCGACCAGCGCCTGGCCTGTGACCAGCTCTGGGTGTTCCAGGGCCTCTCGCCCAAGCTCGGGCCCTTGCTGGACTGGAACCTGGCACTGGAGAAAAAGCAGCTGCAAGTGGCTACCGATACCTTCCAGACCAGCGCCGTCGGTATCTATGCCGCAGGGGATATCGTCAGCTACCCAGGCAAGCGCAAGCTGATTCTGAGCGGCTTTTACGAAGCGACGATGGCGGCGATGGCCGCCATAGAATATCTGCGTGGCGAAAAACTGCTGCTGGAGTACACGACCACCAGCAAACGCCTGCATGAACGCCTGGGTGTGTCGCACCCGGACTGAGACCTGCCTGGTTGATACGAACCCCGACTGATGCCTGATCTAGCCATTCGCCACGCCCGTTTTCCTGAAGATCTACAGGCGGTGCTGGCGATCTTTCGCGAGTACATTGCCAGCCCCCAGGCCGACCTGGGTTTTCAGAACTATGCGCCCGAGCTGGCGGCACTGCCCGGCAAATATGCAGCGCCCCAGGGGCGCTTGCTGCTGGCCTGGCAAGGCGATGCGGTGGTGGGCTGCGCGGCGTTGCGCGATGTCGATGGCCAATGCTGCGAGCTCAAGCGCGTCTATGTGCGGCCAGCGGTGCGCGGCGTCAAGCTGGGCCGGCGCCTGGTCGAGCAGATGCTGCAGGAGGCCCGCGCCGCCGGTTATCGGCGCATGGCGCTCGATGTGCTGCCGGAGTTCGTCGCGGCCCAAGCGCTGTACCGGGATCTGGGCTTTGTCGATGCGCCGCCGGTGAGCATCAACCCGGTGCCGGGCACGGCTTTTCTGGCGCGTGTGCTGTAGCGCGGCATTGCGCTGCCGGCACCCTGCATGCGTCCTTTGGATTCGCGGCGGTTTGAGCAAGGCGCCCCTGGGCGACGATGCAGGCGCGGTGCAGCGGCGATAATCGCCGCCGGGTGTGATCAACAAAGGGCGATGCAGCGATGGCGGTGATGGTGTCTTTGATTCCCGTGGTGCTGTTCATTGCACTGGGGTATGGCGCAGGGCGCATGGGCTGGGTCAAGGCGGCATCGGTGCGCGATCTGTCCAATATCGTTTTTCTGATTCTCACGCCGGCCTTGCTGTTTCGCACGATGAGCACGGTGCGTGTGCAAGAGCTCAACCTGCAGACCATTGCGGTCTATTTCAGCGCCGCGGGCCTGCTGTTTGTCAGCACCTTGCTGCTGCAGGGCTTCACCACCTTGGGCGCGGCGCGGGCGCTGGCCCACTGTTTCAGCAACAACATCATGATCGGCGTGCCGCTGGTGGGCATGGTGTTTGGGCAAGAAGGCCTGGTGACCTTGTTCACCATCGTCTCGGTCCATGCGCTGATCCTGATGACCTCGGCCACCATCGTGTTCGAGCTGGCCGTCATGCACCAGCAGCAGGCGGCGCAAGGCGGCGCGCGCAGCTACCGCGCAATGGCCATTACCGTGGGCCGGGCGCTGAAAAACGGCATCATCCACCCGATTCCCTTGCCCATCCTCTGCGGTCTGCTGTTCGCGCAGACGGGTCTCAAGATGCCCGAGGTGATCGATACCTCGCTGCAGATGCTGGCCCAGGCGCTGGGCCCGATCGCGCTGATGCTCGTGGGCATCACCTTGTTCTACAGCGCAGTGGGCCGCTACTGGCTGCCTGCCAGCCGCATCGCAGCTGTCAAACTGCTGCTGCACCCGGTGCTGCTGCTGGCCATTGGCTGGCTGTGGGGGCTGCGCGGCCTGCCGCTGGTGGTGCTGGCCACGGCCGCATCGCTGCCGGTGGGGGCCAATGTGTTTTTGTTCACGCAGCGCTATGAAGTGGGGCGCGAGGAGGTCACCGCCAGCATCGCGGTATCGACCAGCCTGGCCCTGGTGACGATACCGCTGATCTTGCTGGGACTGGCCCAGCTGCTGCAGACAGTTTAGGGTGCGGGCTGGGCGGCGGGATGCAAGCGGTGCTGCATCAGCAACTCATCGTGCAGCGCGCCATCGACCAGCAAGGCCGCGGGCTCGGTGCCATAGGCTTGGAAGCCCGCTTGTTCGTAAAGGCGAATCGCGCTGGCATTGGCGGCGTTGACGCTTAGGTGGATCTGCACCGCACCGGGCACCTGGCGGGCAAAGGCAACGGCTTGCGCCAACAAGGCCTGCGCAATGCCCTGGCCGCGAAAGGCTGGCTCTACATACACGCCCCACAGGGCCATGCGGTGCCGGGTCTTGAGGCCATCTTGGCGGCGAATGCCCAGCATGCCCACCAGCTGGCCGCCGGCAAAGGCCCCCAGCACACCCTGGTCAGCGCTGGGCGCGAGGCGCGCCTCAATCAGCGCCAAGGCGCGGTCTTTTTCTTCTTCGTAGCTGGAGCCAAAGGCGCTGGGCGATGCGCGCAGGCCTGCCAGGCGCAGGGTCTGGAACGCACTGGCATCGGACCGGTTCAGCCAACGGATCTCATAGGCAGCGGCAGCCATCAGTATCAGGGCGCCAGGCGTTCGCGGATCCAGTCGGCGCTGTTGGGCGCTGCCTGGCGGTAGCGCAGGCGGTCATGCAGCCGGCTCTTGCGGCCCTGCCAGAACTCCCAGGTGTCGGGAACCAGGCGAAAGCCACCCCAGTGCGGCGGGCGGGGGGGCTTCAGCAGGAACTGCGCACCATACTTGGCGGCATTGGTCACCAGTACCGTGCGGCTGTCGATCACCTGGCTCTGCGGGCTCGCCCAGGCACCAATGCGCGAGTCGAGCGGGCGGCTGTTGAAGTAGGCATCGCTCTCCTCGTCCGAGACCTTCTCCACGCGCCCCTCGATGCGCACCACGCGCTCGAGCTCGACCCAGTGGAACATCAACGCGGCAAACGGGTTGCCGGCAATCTCGCGGCCTTTGCGGCTGTCGTAATTGGTGTACCAGACGATGCCGCGCGCGTCATAGCCCTTGATCAGCACGATGCGGGTGCTGGGCCGGGCATCGGCCCCCACGGTGGCCACCGTCATCGCATTGGGCTCGGGCAGCTGGGCGGCAACGGCTTCGTTCATCCAGCGGTCAAACTGGTCGATGGGTGCGGCGCAGGAGGCTGCATCGTTCAGTTCGGCGCGTTCATAGCTTTTGCGCAAATCGGCAATGGAGTGGGAGAGTTCGCTCATGGCCCGATTGTGCATCGCTTTGGCGCGGCGCAGCGACAAAAAAGCCTGTGGGCCGCTGGGCGCCACAGGCTGGGGGGGGAGCGCAGGGGGGCTTACTGGATCACGCCGCAGCCCAGACGCGCGCCGGAGTTGCCGGTGGGTTGGGTGGTGTAGTCGTCCTTGTCCTTGTGCACCACCACGGCGCGGCCCTTGATGTCGCTGGGCTTGCCGGTGCCGATCGACAGGTCCTTGGTCTCCCAGACCAGGAAGGCGGTGCCCGCGGCATCGGCCATCAGGCTGGGCAGATCGCCGACATGCGCTTGTGGGCCGGCCTTGCCATGCTGGTGGCCGTTCGGGTTGTAGTGGCCGCCAGCGCTCATCGCATCGGGCGAGGAGCAGTTGCCGTTCTCATGCACATGGAAGCCATGCTCGCTGCCCGGTGCCAGGCCCTTGACCTGGGCCATCACGCGCACGGTGTCGCGGTTGACCTCGTAGACGCGGAAATAGCCGCTGATGTTGTTGCCTTCGGTCGGGTTGATGGTTGCCTCGGCAATCGGGGTGGCGCGGTCGGTGGTGGCGCAGGCGCTTAAAACGGCGGCAACGGCAGCAGCGGCTGCGAGTTTGGCGATAGATGGGATGCGTTGAATCATGCGAACTCTCCTGGTGCCTTGGAATAAGGGGTTGTTGTCACAAGCCACCGTTTTTAGCATGCATGCGGGGCCTGTTTTGTAGTCTGATTGCCAGCAATCGAGGCGGCATGCTTAGAACCTGTTCAAAGTCTCCTCGCGCCGCGACAGTGTCTTTGCGAGATGGGATGCGAGGCGCAACACCGCAGCAATAGCCCAGCTATTGCGAGGATTTGCAACGACGCAGCCCGCTCGCAAAGCCACTGTCCCTGTCGGTTGGAGTGAAATCGGGCGATTTCTGCGCGCTGGCCCTTGCTTGCACCCCGGTGCAAGCTGCGTTCCATCCCTTCGCACTCATCCCGATTGCACTCCAACGCGGCTGCGTAGAGACTTTGAACAGGTTCTTACTGCGGGGGCAGCGTGGTCAGACGCTTGGCGACCAAATCCCAGACCGCTTGCGCAGCAGCGGGCAGGCTGCGCTGGCGGCGCCGCACCAGCATGATGGCCCTTTGCACCTGGGGCCGCAGATCGCGCACCTGCAGGCTGCTCAAGCCATGGGCCGGAATGGCCAGGCCCGGCATGATGCTGATGCCAATGCCGGCTTCGACCATGCGAAAGGCGGTGGTCACATGGCCGACCTCTTGCACGACGGGGCTGTGCTCGGGGCCGCAACCGCTGGCCAGCAGCGCGGCGTCCATCAATCGGCGGCTGCCCGATGCATGGTCGAGCAGCACCAGCGCTTCGCCGCGCAGCTGGTCCCAGCGCAGGCTGGTGGCGTCCTGCGCCTGCTGCACCAGCGCATGGCCGGGCGGCAGCACGGCGACAAAGGGATCCAGCTGCAGATTGATGCAGTCCAGGTCACCCAGCTCGGGCGGCTCCACGACCAGCCCAAAATGCACATCACCGCTGCGCACCTGGGCCAGCACCTCTTGCTGCAGGCGGTCGACCAGCTGCAGCTGGACCTGCGGCAGCTCGCGGTTGCAGGCGGCAATGCAGGCGGGCATCAGCGCGGCAGACAAGGTGGGGCTGCTGGCCATGCGCACCTGGCCGCGCGCCGCATGACCGACATCGGCCACTTCGGCCAAGGTATCGGCCAGCTCTTGCAGCAAGGGTGCGGCTTTTTGGGCCAGCAGCTGGCCGGCATCGGTCAGCAGCACTTCGCGCGTGGTGCGGTCCAGCAGCCGCACATGGAGCTGGCCCTCCAGCTCGACCATCGCGCGGCTCACGGCCGACTGGGTCAGGCCCAGGGTCTGGCCGGTCTGGCTGAAGCTGCGGCACTGGGCAACGCAGAGGAACACCTGGAGCTGGCGGAGGCTGACATGCATGGCTGGACGGATGATTGGGAGATATATGACTTTAAATCATTAATCAATCTTATAAATTAATTTTACTTTCGCTTGAGAACGGCGTCCAATGGCGCTCATGAAATTCCGTCCCGACAACTTCACCCTGATGCTGGTGGCCACTGTGCTGCTGGCCAGTTTTTTACCTGCCACCGGCCAGGTGGCGAGTGCCTTTGAGACCTTGACGACCGCGGCCGTGGCCTTGCTGTTCTTTCTGCATGGCGCCAAGCTCTCGCGCCAGGCGATTCTCGCGGGCATCATGCACTGGCGGCTGCACCTCTTTATCGTGGGCAGCACCTTTGTCGTGTTTCCGTTCCTGGGCTGGGCGCTCAAGCCGCTGCTCACACCCCTGGTCTCGCCCGAGCTGTATGTGGGCGTGATGTTCCTGTGCGTGCTGCCGTCCACCGTGCAGTCCTCGATCGCCTTTGTGTCGATGGCGCGGGGCAATATCCCGGCGGCCATTTGCAGCGCATCGGCCTCGACCTTGCTGGGGGTGTTCATCACGCCGCTGCTGGTGAGCGTGTTCGTCACCGCCCATGGTGCCAGCGGCTCCTTTGTCGATGCGGTGGTCAAGATCCTGCTGCAGCTGATGCTGCCCTTTGCGGTCGGCCATCTGCTGCAGCGCTGGGTGGGCCCGTTCATCAAAAAGCACGGCAAGCTCACCAAGGTGGTGGACCAGGGCTCCATCCTGCTGGTGGTCTACACCGCCTTCAGTGCCGCCGTTGTGCAGGGCATCTGGCGCCAGGTATCGCTCAGCACCTTGGTGGGCCTCTTGGTGATCAGCGCCATCATCCTGGCACTGGCGCTGTTCCTCACCACGTTCCTGTCGCGCCGCCTGGGCTTTAGCAAGGAGGACGAAATCACCGCCGTGTTCTGCGGCAGCAAGAAGAGCCTGGTGAGTGGCGTGCCCATGGCCAAGGTGCTGTTTGCCAGCAGCACGGTGGGCATGATGGTGCTGCCGCTGATGCTGTTCCACCAGATGCAGCTGATGGTCTGCGGGGTGTTGGCCGCCAAGTACGCCAAGCGCGCGCAGCAGCTCGAGGGCGACAAGGCCCTTGGCACAGCGGCTGCAGGCAAGTAAGCCGCAGCGACAGGCATCAAAAACGGGCCGGGCGCATCAAGCCCCGGCCCGCATCACTTGAGCGCCGGGCTGAAGCGGATGCTGTATTTCTCCAGCGCCGGGCCCACTTCGAGCTGCATGGTGCGGCGCTTGGCCGCGGGCTTGCCGCCGGTGACCTGGGCCGTAATCACAATGCCTTTGCCATGGGCCTTGCAGCGCAGCTCCTGCAAGCCCAGATCGGCGTTGTCGTCATTGATCTCGGCAAAGCCCTGGGTATGGGCGGCCACCCCGCGCCAATGGGGCGTTTCTTCGGGCTGGTTCATCCACTGCACAAACAAATAGGCCTGGCCGTTTTGCTCGCCCTGCACCACGCGGTAGGGCTGCTCCGCCTTGTTGCTGCCCTGGTTGCGGTTGCCACACAGCTGCACGCTGGTGACGCTGTCGCTCACGGTGAAACGGTTGGCACGGGTCTCCGCCGCCTGGGCGCTGAGAGAAGAGGCCAGGCCGGCACAAACGGCTGCCAGGCTGGCAAATTGGCACAAAGTGCGGTAACGCATGGGTTCCATCGCTAATGGGGGAGTGGGTGCGGCGGTCGCCCGGAATGGCACTGCGCTGCGCACCCGCAGGGCAACTATCATAGGCCTGCACCAGACTGCTTCGGCGCAGATACCGGGGCGGCAGCGGCAAATTTGCGCAAAACATCGCAAGCGATTGCAATCAGGCCGGGCTGGGGTTTTCAGATTTTTTCAGTGCGGCAATCGCCTCTGCCAGCCGCACAATGCTGAGCGGGCCGCAGCCCTCGGCCTCGTTGCTGACGGTGACATAGGCGGGCTGCCCCTTGCCGCAGACGCCAGCCAAGGTGCTCGCCAGCAAGGCCAAGGTAGCTGGGTCGGGCTGCTGGATGCGGTCAAACGGTGCCAATTGCTTTTCGGCATCGGCATAGCCATAGGGGCCAAAGACGGGGTTCACATTCCAGCGGCAGACCAGCGGGCCGGGCCACAGGGCACGCAGCAGTGGCAGTTGCTCGGGCATGCGCGGCATCTTCGCATGCAGGCCCAGGCAGTAGGTGGCACCGGCCTGGCGCAGAATCTGGGCCAGTTGCGGGGCGATGTCGGGGCGCAGCCAATCGGCATCGCGCACTTCAAAAGCCACAATCGGCCGGCGCTCTGCGGGCAATCCGGCCAGCTCGGTCTGCACGGCCAGCGCCAGTTGCGCAAGCGCTGCCAGGGTGGGCTGCAGGTTCAGCAGCCGGCCCAGCGGCAGGGGGCTGAGCTGGAACAGCAGCACGCCCAGCTTGTCCAGCAGTCCTTCGCAGGTGGGCCGTACATAGCTGCTGAGGGCCAGCTCCACATTCAAAAAGGCCGGGTTGGGCTCTTTGCCGCGGCCTTCTTCACTGCGCACCTGGGCATCGCAGACGAGTGCAGGCGCCTTGACGACAAAGCGAAAATCTTCTGGCACCTGGGCGGCATAGACCGCGTACTCGGATGCTGCCAGCGGACGGTAAAAGCTGCGGTCAATGCTGACGGTGCGCAGCAGCGGGTGCTCGGCATAGGCGTTCAGGCCGCGTTGGGCGAGGATGCGCTCGCTATAGCCCTTGTCCCAGACCAGGCCCTGCCAGCCGGGGTAGGACCAGGAAGAGCCGCCCATGCGCAGCAGCGCGGGCATGGCTGGGGCCAGGTCCTCCCCCAGCAAGGGGTAGGCCGCGCCTACGGCCTGCGCACGGCTGCGCGCTTTGGCGGCAGGAGCGGGTGGCGTGGCGGGTGGAGGAGGGGAGGCTTCGCTGTCTTGCGCGTCAGCGGGCGGTGCAGCCGGGCTGGGCGCAGCAGCAGCCGGCGCGGGCTCGGCGCCAAACAAATCCAAATTCGAATCGGGCTCTGGGGACATCGCGGCCCAGTATGCCACCGCTCGCGCTGCGATTCGCATTGTTTGACGATTGGCGCCGAAGGCCGCCTGCGACACGCATCCCCCGTGTAGAGGCACTACCGATCGCTATAAAAATTACATTTTTCAAATCCGGCAACTGTTCAAATCCCCAGTGGCTGCCAGCAGCTATGGCACACTGGCTCTTTTGCCAGAGAAGCATTGGAGCGAGCGTAGAGCATGCAAAAAATCATTGCGCAGATTGCAGCTGAGCTGAAGGTTGCCGAATCGCAGGTGACATCGGCCGTGGAATTGCTGGACAGCGGGGCGACGGTGCCCTTTATTGCCCGCTACCGCAAGGAAGCCACCGGTGGTCTCGATGACACCCAGCTGCGGGATTTGGCAGAGCGCCTGACGTATCTGCGGGAGCTGCAGGACCGGCGCGAGACAGTGCTCAAGGCCATCGACGAGCAGGGCAAGCTGACCGATGCGCTGCGCCTGGCCATTGCCCGCGCGCCGACCAAGCAGGAGCTCGAAGACATTTACCTGCCCTTCAAGCAAAAGCGCCGCACCAAGGGCCAGATCGCCAAGGAGTTTGGCATTGAGCCGCTGGCCGACAAGCTGTTTGCCGACCCGAGCCTCGATCCGCAGCAAGAAGCCCAGGCCTTTTGCAAGCCCGCCACGGTGCTCGACGATGGCAAGCCCGGTCCGGATTTCTCCACCCCGCTGGCCGTGCTTGATGGCGTGCGCGACATCCTCTCCGAGCGCTGGGCCGAAGACCCGGCGCTGGTGCAAAAGCTGCGTGAATGGCTCTGGGCCGAAGGCCTGCTGCGCTCCAAGAAGGTGGACGCCAAAAACGAAAACGACCCCGAGGTCGCCAAGTTCCGCGATTACTTTGACTATGACGAGCCGATTGGCCGCGTGCCATCGCACCGTGCGCTGGCCGTGTTCCGCGGCCGCGCGCTCGAAGTGCTGGAAGCCAAGCTGGTGCAGCCCGAGCTGCAGCCTGGCGTGGCGCCCGAGCCGGGCCAGCCGAGCCTCGCCGAGGGCAAGATTGCGCTGCACCTGGGCTGGAGCCATGCCAAGCGCGCCAGCGATGACCTGATCCGCAAGTGCGTGGCCTGGACCTGGCGCGTTAAGCTCAGCCTGTCCACCGAGCGCGACCTGTTCTCCCGCCTGCGCGAAGACGCCGAAAAAGTGGCGATCAAGGTGTTTGGCGACAACCTGCGCGACCTGCTGCTGGCAGCGCCTGCCGGCCAGCGCGCCGTGCTGGGACTGGACCCGGGCATCCGCACTGGCGTGAAAGTGGCCGTGGTGGACCATACCGGCAAGCTGGTGGACACCACCACCGTCTACCCCCATGAGCCGCGCCGCGACTGGGAGGGCTCGCTGGCCGTGCTGGCACGCCTGGTGGAAAAGCACCAGATCAACCTGATCGCAATCGGCAACGGTACCGCCAGCCGCGAGACCGACAAGCTGGCCGCCGACCTGATCCGCATTGCTGAAAAAGCAGACAAGAAGATCGAGAAGGTGGTGGTGAGCGAGGCGGGTGCCTCGGTCTACTCGGCCAGCGAATTTGCGGCGCTTGAGATGCCCGATGTCGATGTCAGCCTGCGCGGAGCGGCATCGATTGCCCGCCGCCTGCAGGATCCGCTGGCCGAGCTGGTCAAGATCGACCCCAAGAGCATTGGCGTGGGCCAGTACCAGCATGATGTGAACCAAAGCGAGCTGGCCCGCCAGCTCGACGCCGTGGTGGAAGACTGCGTGAACTCGGTGGGCGTGGACCTGAATACGGCCTCTGCGCCACTGCTCAGCCGTGTCTCCGGCCTGTCGGGCACGGTGGCCAAGTCGGTGGTGCGTTGGCGCGATGCCAATGGCTCGTTCAAGAACCGCAAGCAGCTGATGGATGTGGCCGGCCTGGGCGCCAAGACCTTTGAGCAGGCAGCAGGCTTTTTGCGCATCCGGGGTGGTGACAACCCGCTGGACATGACCGGCGTGCACCCGGAAACCTATGCGGTGGTCGAGCAGATCATTGCGACGACCGGCAAGCCGGTGGACCAGCTGATGGGCCGGGGCGAGGTGCTCAAGAGCCTCAAGGCCGAGCGCTTTGTCAGCGAAAAGTTTGGCGCGCTCACGATCTCCGACATTCTGGGCGAGCTGGAAAAGCCCGGCCGTGACCCGCGCCCCGACTTTGTCGTGGCCCGCTTCAACGAAGGCGTGGAAGACATCAAGGACCTGCGCGAAGGCATGACCTTGGAAGGCACCGTGAGCAACGTCGCCCAGTTTGGCGCCTTTGTCGACCTGGGCGTGCACCAGGATGGCCTGGTCCATGTCAGCCAGATGAGCTACAAGTTCATCGAAGATGCCCGCGAAGCCGTCAAGACCGGCCAGATCGTCAAGGTCAAGGTGCTGGAAGTGGATGTGGAGCGCAAGCGCATCAGCCTGACGATGAAGCTGGACGCCGCGCCCCCGCGCCGCGACGGCCCGCGTGACAACCGCTTTGAAGCGGCTGGCCGGGGCCAGGGCGGTGGCGGCCGGGGCGGCTACACCCAGCCCGCGCGCGCCAACCAACCTGCGCAGCAAAACGCAATGGCCTCGGCCTTTGCCAAGCTGCAGGGCCTCAAAAAATAAGCACGGGCTGATGGCCTGCGCGGACCGCAAGTGCCATTCGGCCTTGCGGTTTTTTATTGAGCGCGGCCAGCGCTCCAAAAATCGGCCAAAGATGACATCCGCCCGCCCGGAAATTGGATGTAATAGCAGCTGCGTAGTCCCACCCCTCTGAGCCCTTGCCCCCATGCCACCCGACCACCCCGCGCCCGACGATGAGCCTGTAGCCCAGCCTGTTCCTGGGCCCAAGCGCCCGCTGGGCGAGACAGAACGCAGCGGCAGGGGCGCCGCGGGGCGCCGCCGCGCCGGGCTGTCCACCCAGGACACCCTGGCGCCGCTGTTGGCAATCGTGCCCGGGTTGCGTCTGATGGTGGGCATGGTCATCGCGGCGGTGGTGATTCTGGGCCTGTATGTGGGCCGGGATGTGCTGCTGCCGGTGGCCTTGGCGGCATTGCTGGGCTTTTTGCTGGACCCGGCGGTCAGCCGGCTCAAGCGCTGGGGCATGCCCCGGGTGCTGTCGGTGGCGCTGGTGATGGTGCTGGCCTTGGGCGCGCTGGGCGCGGGCGCCATCTATGTGGGCGGCCAGGTCACCAGCCTCAGCGCCGAGCTGCCCACCTACCAAAACACCATTCGCCAGAAGCTGCGCCATGTCAAACCCTATTTCAATGGCCCGGGTGTTTGGGACGGCGCCGTCAAGGTGCTCAACACCGTGGAGACAGAGATCGGGCAGGGCGATGCGCGCACGCGCCGGGTGCAGAAAGTGGAGGTGCAGGAACCCGCCGTCAAACCCATTCAAAAGGCGCTGGAGCTGCTGAGCAAGGTGGCTGAGCCGCTGGCCACCACCGGCATCGTGTTCCTGTTTGTCGTCTTGATCTTGCTGGACCGCAGCGGCCTGCAGGACCGGCTGCTGCGCCTGATGGGCCCCAACACCCATATGGCGTCGGACGCGCTCGACGATGCCGCCACCCGCATTGGCCAGTATCTGCGCATGCAGCTTTTTGTGAATCTGAGCTATGGCGTGCCGATGGCTTTGGGGCTGTGGTGGATCGGCGTGCCTGGCGCGATTCTCTGGGGCATCTTGGCAGCGGTGCTGCGCTTTGTGCCCTATATCGGCCCGATGGCGTCGGCGGTGTTCCCGCTCACGCTGGCCTTTGCGGTCGATCCGGGCTGGAGCCTGCTGCTGTGGACCTTGGCCTTGATCCTGCTTTTGGAGCTGCTCAGCAACAACATCATCGAGCCCTGGCTGTATGGGGCCAGCACGGGCCTGTCGACCTTGTCCATCATTTTGGCAGCGACCTTCTGGACCGCGCTGTGGGGGCCTGTCGGCCTGATCTTGTCGACGCCGCTGACGGTCTGCCTGCTGGTGCTGGGCCGCTATATCCCGGGGATGGGCTTTTTGGAGATCTTGCTGGGTAGCCAGGCCGTGTTTGACCCGCCCGAGAAACTGCTGCAGCGCCTGTGGCGCGGCGATGTGGACCAGGCCATTGATGTGGCTTCGGAAAACATCGACCAGGCGCTGTCTCCCAAGCCCAGCCAGCATGAACAGGCCTTGGCCGTCACCCAGTTCTATGACCAGGTGGCCGTGCCCGCGCTGCTGATTGCCGCGCAGCAGTACCGCCATGCCGCCAGCCCGCCGCAACGCCAGCGCCTCTCTGAGGCGGTGGCCATGCTGCTCAGTGGCCTGCAGCGCCACTACCGGCCCACCGCGCTTGCGCCGGTAACCGAGGGCCAGCCACCGGCACAGACCGTGGTCTGCGTAGGCATGCAGTGGGATATTGACCGGCATGCCGCCACCATGGCCGCCCATGCGCTGCGTCTGCACGGCGTGGACAGCAGCACGCGCGCAGTGTCGATCGAGACGGTTCTGCGCCAGGGCGATCTGTCCCTCTATGACGGGGTGCGCCACCTGTGCATCTGCAGCTTTCACTCCAATCCGCTGGGCAAGCTCAGCCAGATGTGCGAGAGCCTACGCTTGCGCTGCCCGCAGTTGCACATCACCGTGATGCTGTTGGGTGCCCCGGGCCGCGGCCCTTTGCGGCCTGCAACGCTGGACAGCATGCAGGCCGATAACGCCGTCTACCAGATCAGCGGGCTGACGGCGCTGTGGGTGGGCCAAGGCCCATCGAATGAGGAGGCTCACTGATGGGCGCGCCCCAGCCGGGGAGAGCAGGGCAGCGCTGCAAAACTGGGGTCGCGCAGCTCAGTCGCTAAAGGGCTGCGTGCCCAGCGCGCCAATCACATGGTCGACAAAGCAGGTGATGCGCGAGGCCAGCGCCGTGTTGCGGTAGTACACCGCATGGATGGACTGGCGCACATCGAGCAGCTGGTCGCCGAACAAGGGGACCAGCTGGCCGCTGTCGCGGTCCGCCCGGGTCATGAAGTCGGACAGGCAGACGATGCCAGAACCCGCCAGGGCCATATGGCGCAGCGTCTCGCCGCTCGAAGATGCGATAGCGGGCTGGATGCGCAGCAGCTCGCCGCTGGCATCACGCAGCGGCCATTCATTGAGCGAATCGGGCTGGGTGAAGCCCAGCAATACATGCTGGGCCAACTGCTGGGGGCTGCTCGGGGTGCCATGGCGCGCCAGGTAGCCGGGGCTGGCCAGCACCCGGATGCGGCTGATGCCGACGGGCCGCGCATGCATGCTCGAATCCTTGAGCGCCCCAATGCGAAAGGCCACATCGCTGCGCTTTTCGATCAAATCCACAATCCCTTCGTGCGAATGCAGCTCCAGCTCTACCTCGGGGTACGTGGCGCGAAAGCTGTCGACCAGGGGCACCAGCACATGCAGCATAAAGGGCGTGGCCGCATCCACGCGCAGGCGCCCGGCGGGCCGTACACGCCGGGCGGCCATCAGCCTTTCGGCCTCATCCACCGACACCAGAATCGCGCGTGCCCGCTGCAAGAAGGCGCTGCCTTCTTCGGTCAGCTCCAAGCGGCGTGTCGTGCGGCGCAGCAGGGTGGTTTGCAGCTTTTCTTCCAACCGGCCCAGGGTGCGGCTGGTGGCGGACACCGTTTGGTCCAGCAACTCGGACGCTGCGGTGATCGAGCCGGTATCGACCACGGCCACAAAGGCCTGCAATTCATCGAGCGTGGTCTTCATTGTTGCCCTGGCGTCAAAAGATTTTGGTGGCGATCGTACTTAATCTGCAAATATTAGCAGGGCACACTAGAGGCTATGAAGTCTTCCGCTGTTTTGTTCGCCTTGGCCATTGGTGCGTTCGCCATTGGCACGACCGAGTTTGCCCCGATGGGGCTTTTGCCCGTCATCGCCCAGGGCGTTGATGTCAGTATCCCGACTGCGGGCATGCTGGTGTCGGCCTATGCCGTGGGCGTGATGCTGGGCGCGCCGGTGATGACCTTGCTGTTCAGCCGCTTTGGCCGGCGCGCTGCGCTGGTCACCCTGATGCTGATTTTCACCGTGGGTAATCTGCTCTCGGCATTGGCCCCCGGCTACACGACCTTGCTGCTGTCGCGCCTGGTGACCAGCCTCAACCATGGTGCTTTCTTTGGCATTGGTGCCGTAGTGGCGGCCAGCGTGGTGCCCAAGGACAAGCAGGCCAGCGCCATTGCGGCCATGTTCATGGGCCTGACGGTGGCCAATATTGGCGGTGTGCCCGCTGCCACCTGGATCGGCCAGCAAGTGGGCTGGCGGCTGGCCTTTGCCGGCACCGCTGCGCTGGGCCTGATCACCATTGCCGCACTGTGGATGGTGCTGCCCAAGGGCGAGGCCGGCACACGCCCTGATGTGCGCCGCGAGCTCAAGGTGCTGACCCGCCCCGAGGTGCTGCTGGCCATGGGCACCACGGTGCTGGGTGCCGGCTCGATGTTCACGCTCTACACCTATGTGGCCCCGGTGCTGACCGAGATCACCCATGCCAGCCCCGGCTTCATCGCCTTTGCGCTGGTGCTGATTGGTGTGGGTTTCACCATCGGCAACAGCCTGGGCGGGCGCCTGGCCGACTGGTCGCTCGATGGCGCCACGCGCCTGATTCTGCTCGCCCTGGCCCTCATCATGCTGGTGCTGCCCTGGGCGCTCGGCAGCCATCTGGGCGCAGGCATTGGCCTGGTGGTGTGGGGTGCAGCCGCCTTTGGCATGGTGCCTCCGGTGCAGATGCGGGTGATGCAGGCCGCCGCCGAGGCGCCGGGCCTGGCCTCGTCCGTCAATGTCGGCGCCTTCAACCTGGGCAATGCCGTGGGCGCCGCCTTGGGTGGTGCTGTGATCGGCCAGGGTCTGGGTTATGCAGCGGTGGCCTGGGCAGGCGCGGCGCTGGCTGCCGGCGGGCTGGGCCTGGTGTTGATCCAGGGCCGCATGCGCCGTGGGCAGACTGGTGCTGCAGCGGCGGCGGGCCATATCTAAACATTGCTATGTGGGCCTACGGCTCCTCGTGCAGACCACAGGCTGCGCGAGGAGCTTTTTGCATTCATGGCCTGGTGAAGCCGCGCAAGGAGCAGGGGGAGGGCTTGATAGTTGATATTTCTTCAAAAGAATATTGTTGATCCAGGGCTTTATCTGCAAGGATGAAAAGCGCAAACTGGCTGCCAATGCGATCAAGACCTGGTTGCTGATCCAAGCGCTGCAGGTCTGCCGTACCTCTCTGTCTGTATTTTTCCCAAGGAGTTTTTTTATGTCTATTCCTCGATTTGGCGTTGGTACTTTCCGTCTGCAAGGGCAGGTAGTCGTCGATTCCGTGCGCAATGCGCTGGAGCTGGGTTACCGGGCGGTCGATACCGCGCAGATCTACGGCAACGAAGCCGAAGTGGGCCAGGCTATGGCCGACAGCGGAATTGCGCGCGAAGCGCTGTTTGTCACCACCAAGATCTGGACCGACAACTACAGCCAGGCCAAGCTGATCCCTAGCCTCAAGGACAGCCTTAAAAAGCTGCGCAGCGACTATGTGGACCTGACCCTGATCCACTGGCCCGCCCCCGGCAATGGTGTGGAATTGCAAGAGTTCATGACCGCGCTGGCCGAAGCCAAGGCCCTGGGCCTCACCCGCCAGATCGGTATTTCCAACTTCAATATCGACCTGACCCGCCAGGCCATTGCCGCCGTGGGAGCAGGGGAGATCGCCACCAACCAGATCGAGCTCAGCCCCTACCTGCAAAGCCACAAGTTGACCGCTTTCCTCCAGGAGCAAGGCATTGCCGTGACCTCGTACATGACCCTGGCCTACGGCAAGGTGCTGAAGGACCAGCTGCTGGCCGAGATCGCCAACAAGCACCAGGCCACCGTCGCCCAGGTCGCCCTGGCCTGGGCGCTGCAACTGGGTTACGCCGTCATCCCGTCTTCGACCAAGCGCGGGAACCTGGCCAGCAACCTGCTGGCCCAGCAACTGGTGCTCGATGCCGAAGACATGGCCCGCATCGCCCAGCTCGAGCGCAATGGCCGCGAAGTCAATCCTGAGGGACTGGCTCCGATCTGGGATTGAGGCCGTAATAGCGCTACTACTCAAAGGCCTGCCTAAACGCAGGCCTTTTTTCATCTAAATCCTCCATGGTCAATTCCTTAAAACTATGATTGATTTAATTCTCATAGTGTATATTCTTTGGACTGAATGATCTAAAGGGGTATGTCATGCCATTTTTTAAAATTCCGGGGCCTCTCAACGGCATCGCACCAATGCGAAAATTTTCAAGAGGGGGAAGTATAAATTTGGATCAGTCACCAGTTTGGCACCAAGCACCTCAGCTGGGTTGGCATGATCATTTGCTTATTCATGAAAACTATAGTGTAGCAAATATTGCATATAAGAAGCCGGGTACCCACGAACTCCCTCAAGATGCAGCACCTCGATTTACAGCGCTTGGAAGTGATAGTCTTGAAGACGAGCGCTTTGCGGAGCACATCATGGGTCTGATAAAAGAGGCCATCGCTTTCACAGAAATACGCCACTCAAGTTTGAGTCGCTGGGATTCTGAGGCAAAAGCATTGACCCAGTACTGGTTTGGTAGCGCTGAAGGCGACATCCGAGACTATCTGCTTCCGATTGTAAGCTCTGTCCTCCGAGTGCTTCGTGGCTTGAGGGTAGAGGATTTCCTTCCCTACGACACGGCCCATACTAGACTAGTAGGATGTTCTGGTCATATAGATCCAAGCGCCGATGCTGCTGTCTGCCCGATAGATACCATGGGCCACAGAATTCTCTTAGCATCTGAGTTCTTTAAGAAAGATCCTTTCAATAGGATCTATGGTACTCAAGAGTTTCTCCCGAGAGATTCTCAGCTATCAATTTTGCTGCACGAAATAACCCATTTTCGTGACGTGGCTGCATCAAATGATAGTTATTATGGGATTCGAAATGCGAAATCTATTTCAGATAAGACGAACCAGGCTAAGATTAATGCTGACTCGCTCGCAGCTTATATTCTTGGAATCAAAATTAAATAACAGACATTTAAATGAATAATTGTTCCAAGATATCCAAATTAGCCATAGGTCTATTGCTTTGGGTATCGACCTATGCAAGCGCATGCAGTCTCGGCGACCGGATGGTCACTCTGCAGTTAGACGAATCTAGCTCCGGTATAGGAGCTAAAAATGCCCGTGCTTTGGCCGAGTGGTTTATCACGTGGCGTGACGGTTTGGGTATTGAATCGATGATCGTGGTTGCGCCAGCAATGAAGGCCCATCGGGAGCTAGCATTAGCACGTCTACACAACATCGAACTAGTACTTACTCTCCTAAATACAGGAAACGCTCAAATCACTTTCGAAGTGGAACCGAGAGAAGACGGATTTTCGGACGAAAAATACCTGAATTCGGTCGATCTCAGCGTACAGCCGGCTTGTATTAAGACCGGCACATGCTGTCACGACTATCGGGCCGAGCAGTCGGTGGAAAAAGAGTCTGGGCAAGTCGAAGCAGGGCGCCCATGAATCAGATGCGAAGCGGGGCTATTGGTCAGTGGACAGCACGATGGCTCGAAGGCCTGATCAGTCGCAGGCCTTTTTCCATGCGGGGAGCAGGGCGACTCGCTAGGATGCGCGTCAAGAATGCGTAAGGAGATGTATGCGATTTTTGATCGTGCTGGGCCTGCTGCTCGCAGGCTTAGCCGGTGCCCAAGAGGTCTACCGCTGCGGCAATAGCTATAGCTCCGAGCCCTGCAAAAATGCCAAAACCATTGATGTCACGCCCGCAGTTAGCAACCCGGATGGACCGCTGACCCGGCTGATCTACCTCTGTAAACGACCCGACAAAACCGAGCTGTGGTGGATCGACCGGCCATGTTCGCAAGAGCGATGGGACTTGGTCGAGAGCGTCAGAGTGCCGAGCAATGTGGACTGGAAGACCCAAATGACCATCGCCCAACGAAAATGGGCGGACGATGCTCGGCGAGCCAGCCAGGCCCGTCATCACTACCGTTCGGCTTCGCCTGGTAGCGGACGATCCAACGAAGCGCGTTGCGAGGAATTCAAGCAAAGGGTGGAATATCTGGATTCCGCCGCCAGAGTTGGCGGTACCGCGCGCAAGATGGAATGGATCCGAGAGGAACGGCAAAGTGCGCGGGACCAGCAGTTTCGGGCGGGGTGCTGAGGTTCCTGTTACAGCGCTTGCATGCGCTGAAGGGTTTCAGACCCGCACGCAGCTACACTGCGCGGCAGGAGGAACGGCCATGGATTGGGCAAGACTGCAGATGGAGATAGACCGACAGCTCGCTTGGATGCTTTTCTGGTCGTTGATCGCTACCGTTATCTCGTTATGGGTCGGTTATGAGCTGTTGAAGGCAGCGATCAAGAACGGCATCAATGCCTCAAACCTGGGCGACCGCCGCAGGTTGATGCAAACAGCGCAGCCGCCGGTGGCGCCGGCTGGCTACCGCTGGGTGCTGGTGAAGGATGACAAGTCGGGGGCTGACATACGGCCAGAGCGCTGAGACACAGAGTTTGCGCGTGTCCAGGCAATGGTGCTGGTGTTGCTGCCACGATGCCTTCTCATCAATACCTAGATAATTGATACGATGTATATTATGTTAAGTCACATTTCTGCCTAGCCAACAGACCAGCACCGAACCAGGAACCTCTCACCCGCCCCGCCTGGGCAAGGCGGTCAATTTGTTGCCAAACCGAGGGTTAACCACGGCTTATACAGCGTCTCGATGATTCGTTTTGCTAAGACAATTTCCTGTCAATTGATCCAAGGAAAAGTTATATGAAAAACGAAAAATCGCTGGGCGCCGTACCTGCGCGCTACAGCATGGCGGCATTGGCGGCGATCGTCGCGCTGGCGATGACCGCCTGCGGCGGCTCCAGCCATAACGACCAAGACGATCTGGTGAGCACGGCTTGCGAAGCTGGTACGTCGGGCGGATCGGTAGTGGTGGGCTCCGGTCTGCCGGGCGATCCTTCGTTCCCTGAGCTGGCTTCGGGCTACCGCACTGGCAAGAAAGTGGTCGAGGGCCATAAGTACATGGTGGTGACGGCCAATCCTCTGGCCTCCAAGGCCGGCTGTGAGGTGCTGAAGTCTGGTGGCTCGGCGGTGGATGCAGCGGTGGCCGTGCAGATGGTGCTGGGTCTGGTGGAGCCCCAGTCCAGCGGTATTGGCGGCGGCGCCTTCATGCTGTACTACGATGCTGCGACCAAAAAAGTGACGGCCTATGACGGCCGCGAAACCGCCCCTGCGGCCGCGACCCCAGATTACCTGCGCTACATCGACAGCGGCACGCAGACCACGCCGCTGCCCAGCGCCCGTGCCAGCGGCCGCTCCATCGGCACGCCTGGCGCCGTGCGCATGCTGGACCTGGCCCACAAGGACCACGGCGCCAAGCCCTGGAAGGACCTGATCCAGCCGGGTATCGACCTGGCCACCAATGGCTTCAAGATCAGCGGCCGCATGTCCGATGCGCTGGCCGGTGCCAAGACCGCGCTGCAGGCCGATGCCGATGCGCTGGCCCTGTATTTCAACGCCGACGGCTCGACCAAGGGCCTGGGTGAGACCTTCAAGAACCCCGCTTACGCAGCTACGTTGACCAAGATGGCGACCGGCGGTGCGGATGCGTTCTATACCGGATCGGTCGCACAAGGCATTGTCGACAAGATCGCCGTGACCCAGAACGTGACCACAGGCGCGCCTATCACCCCTGGCGTGACCACGATGGCTGACCTGGCTGGCTACCAGGCCAAGAAGCGCGATGCCGTCTGCACCACCTACCGCGCCAAGTACGTGATCTGCGGCATGCCACCACCCTCGTCCGGCGGTATTGCCGTGGCGCAGGCCATGGGTGTGCTGGAGAATTTTGACCTGGCCCCCCACAAGCCCACCGCGCTGGATCTGGAAGGCGGCAAGCCGACTGCCATGGGCGTGCACCTGGTGAGCGAAGCCGAGCGCATGGCCTACGCCGACCGCGACATGTATGTGGCCGACACCGATTTCACCCCCCTGCCCGGCCCGCTCTACAGCACCTTGCTGGACAAGAGCTACCTGAAGTCGCGCGCCGCGCTGATCTCTACCACCCAAAGCATGGGCACCGCGACCGCCGGCCAGTTTGGCAACACCCGTCTGGGTGTGGGCAAGGTGGCTGAAGCGGGCACCACGCACATGACCATCGTCGATGGCAAGGGCAACGTGGTCAGCATGACCACGACGGTGGAAGCGGGCATGGGCTCCTACCACATGACCCAGGGCTTTGTGCTGAACAACCAGCTGACCGACTTCTCGGCAGCACCGGTCTCGGCCGATGGCTTGCCAATCGCCAACAAGGTGGAAGCCGGCAAGCGCCCACGCAGCTCGATGGCGCCCACGCTGGTGTTTGACGCCACGGCGGACGGGCAACCTGGCGCTTTCAAGATGGCCACCGGCTCGCCTGGCGGCGCCACCATCATCCAGTTCGTGACCAAGACCCTGGTCGGCGCGCTGGACTGGGGCCTGGATGCGCAGCAAGCCACCAACCTGGTGAACTTTGGCGCCTCCAACAGCCGCACCACCAACCTGGGCGGTGAGCACCCCAACATCAATGCCACCAACAGTGGTGACAACGATCCGTTGGTGCTGGCACTGCGCGCCATGGGCCACACCGTGTCGGTCAATGCGCAATCCAGCGGTGTGGGCACGGTTATCCGTACCGCCAATGCAGCAGGCGAAGCCCGCCTGAGCGGTGGAGCCGATCCACGCCGTGAAGGTGTGGTGCTGGGCGATACCTACAAGGCCAAGTAAGCCTCGGGTTTCAGCAACGTCAAAGAGCCGCTGCGGGTTGATGCCTGCAGCGGCTTTTTTATTGCTCGGCGCCCTGCTCGCGCTTTTTGCGCAATCGATTCAAGCAGTAGCTTGGGCGGGCAGCTCCTGGCGCTGCAGGTGCTGGTTGATCTGCTCGATCACCGGCAGCAGGTCGGCCACGCTGTCGATCACAAAATGGGCGCCGGCGCTGCGCAGCTGTTCGCTGGCGGTGCTGCGTATCTCTGCTTGCGCGTCCGAGCCGAGCGCCTGCCATTCGGGCAAGGACAGGCCATTGGCATTGCCGCTGACTGCCACACCAACCGTCCAGCAACCGGCATTCAGCCCTTCGGCAATGCCGACGCCGGTGTCATCCACCTTGACCACGGTCGAGGCTGGCCAGATCCCTAGATCGGCAAAGCAGCGGTACATCATCAAGGGGCTGGGGCGGCCAGCAGCCAGGTCACCGGCGCAGACGATGTTGTCTGGCGCGTAGCCGGCGCGGGCGGCGATGGGCTCGAGCACATCCATGATTGGGCGGTTGTAGCCGGTGGTGCTGCCGATCTTGATGCCATCGAGCCGCAGGCGGTTGACGACTTCGAGCGCGCCAGGGATAAAGTCGGCAAAATCACCGACCACGCGGGCGTTCATCGGCGTGAACACTTCGTAGAGATGGTCGATATCGCTGTTGGCCACCGGCTTGCCATAGCGGCGCTCCCACTGCGCTGCCACCTCGGGCAGTTGGCACAGCGCCGCAATATGGTCCCATTTGGCCGAACCCATTGGGCCCCGGGCCTGGGCGATGCTGATCTCGATGCCGAAATCCTTGAACAGCTGCACAAAGGCGCCCATTGGCGCGCGTGAGCCAAAGTCGACAATCGTGCCGGCCCAGTCAAAAACAACGGCTTGTACGCGTTGGGGGTTGTGAAAATTCGTCATGGTGTCCTCTGCCCCTTGGCCCGGCCACTGGCCAGGGTCCGTGTTGGGGCTGTCTATATAAGAGATGTGTCGTTCCGCGTGCCCGGCAACCCTTACCAATGGGCAAAGGTGTCGTGCGCCACGCCAAAGCCGGTGCTCGCGCCCGTGCCGCTGGTGACGATGGCCACGCGGGTGGCGGCGTCCGGCGCCTCGATAAAGCAGTCCGTGTGTGGGGCCGAGGGGTAGATGCCTACCCAGCGCTCGGTGACGCGGTAGTCGCCAATGTTCAATGCTTCGCGCATATGGCGCAGCATCAGCGCATCAAGCTCGTCCTGCGCAAAGGGCTGGACGGAGGCGCCATAGTGGTGCGAATCGCCGACCACCAGGCTGCCGTCAGCGCTTTGCACGGCGATCAGGTGGATGCCATGGGCAAGGCTTTCGCCCTCTTCCTGCTGCAGTTGCTCGAGCAAGGCGCGCGCCTCGGGCAGCTTGCTATATCCGTGGTAGCGCACCAGGCTCAGGTCGCCCATCACCGATGCGTTCAGGCGCAGATTGCCAGCGGGCTGTACGCGCAGCATCTGCAACTGGCACAGCTGCACCTGGTGTTTGGCAAACAGCGCGCTGTAAAGGCCATGGATATCAGCATTGGTGCAGACCACCACACGCTCGGCATGCAGTTGCCCCTTGGCCGTCACGACCTTGGGCGTGGCCACCTCCAACACCGCTTCGCCAAAGCGGAAGGTGACTTGCATCTGCTCGGCCAGCCAGCGCGTCAGCTGGGCGATCGCGTCGCGCGATTCCACCCGCAGGTCAATGGGGCTGTGCAACACGGCCTTGGCCTGGTCCAGCCGCAGCTCGGGCGCGTGGCGGGCGGCCTCTTCGGGGCTCCATAGTGCGCAATTCACACTCTGGGCCATCTCGGTGCGCATAAAGGCCTGCAACACATCCAGCGCCTTGTCGCGTGTCGCCACCAGGTTCAGGCCCTGGTGCTGCACCGTTATACCGGCCTTGGGCGCAAGCTCGGCCCAGACGTCGCGCGCATGGCGGGCGCGGCGCCAGGTGTCCCCTGCCCCCTGGCCGGTCACCGTCACAAAGCCAAAATTGCGGATCGACGCGCTCACGCAGGCGGCATCCCGGTCGACCACGCAGACCGTAAGGCCCCGGCGTGCCGCCTCATAGGCATGGGCGAGGCCCACAATGCCTGCACCCACCACAATCACATCAAAACTTGTGCTTCCCACCGTCATTCCTGTCTTTCCTGGTTCTCAAATCATCTTGTCCATCAACACGATCAGCGCTTGCGCCAAGCCTGCGTGCGCTTGTTCAACCACCAGCCCAGCGCCTGGTAGAGCACGGTCACCACGCAGCTGATCGCGGCAATCATCACCGCCATCGCAGCGGCAGCGGCCATGTCGCCGGCCTCATCCAGGTTCAGGATCGCAACCGCGCCCAGGCGGGTTTCTGGCGAGTAGAGGAAGACCACGGCCGAGATCGTGGTCATCGCGGCCACAAAGAAGTAGCGCGAGACCTCCAGCAAGGCCGGCAGGCACATCGGCAGGGTCACCTTGCACAAGGTGCGGTAGAACGGCACCTTGAGCGAGGCGCTGACCGATTCAAACTCGCCATCAATTGACTTGAGCGCCGTCACCAGGGTCATGTGGCCGGTGGTGTAGTAGTGCATCACCGTGCACAGCACCATCAAGGGCATGGTCTGGTACAAAAAGTTCAGCGGGTTGCCAGGGGCGTTGAAAAAGAAGATATAGCCCAGGCCCAGCACCAGGCCGGGCACGGCCATGGGCAGCATGGCCAGCATGCGCAGCACCGGGCGCAGCGCGGGCATGCCCTTGGTTTTTTCCAGCAGATAGGCGCCCATGAAGACCACGATGGGCCCGGCCACCGCAGCGCTCGCGGCCATGGTCAGGCTGTTGAAGACGGCGGTATCGACACCGGCATCGACCAGGCCGCTGGTGTAGTGGCTCAGGGTCAGGTCCAGTTGGTAGGGCCAGAACTGCACCAGCGATGCAAAGATGGCCATGCCGAACATGGCCAGCATCAGCGCGGCCAGCGTCCAGCACAGCAGGCTGCAAAAGCGGTCGGTGGCGGCATGGCGGCTGGGCTGCAGCACCACGGCGCGCGCGGTCAGCACCGCGGTCTGCTTTTTCTGCACCTGGCGGTCAATCGCATAGGTGATGACGGCGGGCAGCAGCAGCAGCAAAGCGACGACGGCGCCACGCTGGAAATCCTGCTGGCCGATCACCAGCTTGAACACATCGGTGGCGAGCATGTTGAAATTGCCGCCGATCACCTTGGGGATACCGAAATCGGTGATCACCAAGGTAAACACCACCAGTGCGGCCGAGACCACGCCGTAGCGCGCCGCCGGCAAGGTCACAGTCAGGAACTGGCGCGTGCGGCTGGCCCCCAGCGCGGTGGCGGCCTCGTAGAGGCGCTGGTCGCCCAGGGCCAGTGCGGTGATCAGGATCATCAGCGCATGCGGGAAGGTGGCAAAGCACTGGGCCAGCACAATGCCGGGCGCGCCGTAGATGGTGTCAAACCCCAGCGCATTGAGCACGGACTTGAGCACGCCCTGGTTGCCAAACCAGTAGATCAGCGAGATGGCGGACAGCAGCGAGGGGGCCAGCAAGGGCAGCAGGCTGATGCTGCGCAGCAGGCCCTTGGCGCGGATGCCCGAACGCGTGATGGCATAGGCAAAGCCAAAGGCCAGTGGGATGACCAGGGCGGTGACGACCAGCGATACCCAGAGGCTGTTCCAGAGGCTACCCAGCAGCGCGGGCGACTGGAAATAGCGCACAAAGCGCATGAAGGCTGAGCCCTCGTCGCCCGAGGTGGGCGCAAAGGCCTGGCCCAGCAAGGCGGCCAGCGGTGCCAACAGGCCAAGCAGCAGCAGCGCGGTGATGGCGACCAGCGCCAGTTGCGCGATGCGGTCACTGGGCGCTGCATGCAGGCCGGTATGGCGGGGGAGCGCTGCGGGCGCTGAAACGGATGAGGTCATAGTGTGTCGGTAAGGCCCCGTGACCGGGGACATGGCCGCGAGCGGCCCCTGCCCCGGCGCTTGCCAGGGCAACGGCCGGGCTCAGGCGGCCTGGGCAAAAATCTTCAACTGCTGCGCATGGATGGAAAACTGCAACCAGCGCCCCACCTGGACATCGAGCTGCAGGCACTGCGCCGGGCTCAGCTGCAGCTGCACATGGCGCTCGGGCAGGCGCTGCACATCGACATGGACGATGCACAACGCTCCGAGAAACTCCAGCTGCTCGACGACACCGGTGAGCACCGGCGCGCCATTGGGTGCAGGCGCGCTGCCGATGGGCGGCATGGCCGTGCAGTCATGCACGCTGCAGTCTTCTGGCCGAAGGTAGACATGCAGGCTTTCGCCGGGGCTCATGCGCGGCGCCTGCGGGCAGTACAGCTTGTGGCCTGCCAAGGTGATGCCGCCATTGCCGGCGGCCAGGGCCTGCAGCTTGTTGGCCTTGCCGATGAACTCCGCCACAAACGGGGTGGCCGGGCGTTGGTAGATGTCGCGGGGCGTGCCCACCTGCTCGACCACGCCATGGTTCATCACCACGACGCGATCGGCCATGGCCATCGCTTCTTCCTGGTCATGCGTGACCATGATGGTGGTGACATACAGGCGCTGCTGCAGCGCCCGGATCTCGTTGCGCAGGTGCACGCGCACGGTGGCATCCAGGGCGGACAGCGGCTCATCGAGCAGCAGCAGGCCGGGCGACATGGCCAGCGCACGGGCCAGGGCCACGCGCTGCTGTTGGCCACCCGACAGCTGGGCCGGGTACTTGCCCCCGCTCACCGACAGGCCCACGGTGTCCAGCAGGCTTTGCACCTTCTGGGCCACCAGCGCCTTGGGTTGGCGCTGGCTGACGAGGCCATAGGCCACGTTGTCAGCGACCGTCAGATTGGGAAACAGCGCATAGGACTGGAAGACGATCCCGTAGTCCCGCTGGGAAGCGGGCAGTTGGGAGATGTTCTTGCCGTCCTGCCAGATCTCGCCGCTGGTCTGGGCTTCGAGCCCGGCAATCGCACGCAACAAGGTGGTCTTGCCGCAGCCCGAGGGGCCCAGAAAACATACCAGCTCGCCACGGCGAATCTGCAGGTTGATCGACTGCAAGGCGGTAAAGCTGCCGTAGGACTTGTGCAGATGGCGAATCTCCAAAAAGGGCGGGCCACCCTCTTCGTTGCCACGGCGCAAGCCCTGCTCGGCGGACTCGAATGCATACGAGGTATCGCGCACGGGCGTGGTCTGCGCCGCCTGGCCCTGCGCTACTGGCAAACGCGCTGTCTCCCTGTCACTCACTTCTTGGCCTCGCTCTTGGCGTCGTAACGCTTGGTCCATTCGGCCAGCACGCGATCGCGGCTGTCGGCCATCTTGGAGAAGTCCAGCGGAATCAGGCGCGACTCATAGTCGGCAGGAATATTGGCCAGCTTGGGCGCCACGCCCGGCATGGCGGTAACGGCAAAGTTCTTGCCGTACAGCTCCATCGCCTCCTTGCTCACGGCCCAGTCCACCAGCTTTTGGGCGGCATCGGCGTGCTTGGTGCCCTTGTAGATGCTGATGCCTTCCAGATCCCAGCCCAGGCCTTCCTTGGGGAACACCAACTCGATCGGTGCACCCTTGGCCTTGTTGGCGTGCGCACGGTATTCAAACGAGATACCGGCGACATACTCGCCCTGGGCGGCCATGTTGCAGGGCTTGGAGCCCGAGTGGGTGTACTGCGCAATGTTCTCGTGCAGTGCATCCATGTACTTCCAGCCGCCGCCGTTGCCGTTGTCGTCGCCAAACAGCTGCAGCCAGGCGGCTACGTCAAAGTAGCCGGTGCCGCTGGATGCGGGATTGGGCATCACCACCTGGCCCTTGAACTCGGGCTTGGTCAGGTCTTGCCAGCTGGTGGGCATGGGGATGTTCCGCTTCTTGGCTTCGACGGTGTTGAAGCAGATGGTGGCGCCAAACACATCCATACCGACCCAGCTGGGTGGGTTCTTGCTGTCGCGGTACTTGGCCGTGATGGCGTCGAGGCCCTTGGGCGCATAGCCCTGGAGCATGTCGTTCTTGTCGAAAATCGCCAGGCTCGATGCCGCCACGCCCATGATCACATCGGCCTTGGGGTTGGCTTTTTCGGCCAGCAGCTTGGCGGTGATGACGCCGGTGGAGTCACGCACCCACTTCAGCGCGATGTTGGGGTGGTTCTTGTTGAAGGCTGTCTCATAAGCCTTGAGCTGGTCCATCTCGAGCGCCGTGTAGACCGTCAGTTCCGTCTTTTGGGCATACACCAGGCCCGTTGCTGCCATGGCGGCAGCTGCAGCCACCAGCTTTTTCCAGTTCTTCATTGCGTACTCTCTCGCCTGGGTTAATAGGATCGATGGAGTATCGGAAGCCTTTGTGACAATGGCATGGCGGATTGGCGAATCTTGGATGACACAGAAGCTCGTCATATTGACGAGGCATTTGGGCTGTATCGCAGGCGCTACAGTGGCCTGCCATCCTGCGCCTGAAGGCCGCCATTCCCAGTGGCCCTGCGCTGGATTGGGCGCCACTTTATGCTGCTCGCATGACATCAGCCACCTGGATCGCCTATATCGACGGCAGCGCCCTGCCCAACCCGGGGCGCATGCGCATTGGCGGCATTGCCTATGCGCCCGATGGGGCGAGCCACCGCTTTAGCCAGGCACTGGGCCATACCGGCTGCAACAACGAGGCCGAAGCACTGGCCGCCATCCATGCCCTTCAATGGCTGCAAGGCATGGGCGCACGCGAGGTGCTGCTGCACACCGACAGCAGCATTCTGGCCGCGCAAATGGCAGAGCCCGCCGCCAAGCCGATTGCCCGCCTGGCTGCACTGTATGAACAGGCCCGTTCTCTGCGTGCCGGCTTTGCACAGCTGGAGGTGCGCTGGGTGCCGCGCCACAAGAACACCGTGGCCGATGCCTTGGCGCGCGGTGAAGTGGCGCTGGCAGACGATGCGGTAGATGCGGCAGCGATGAGCAGCATGGCCTGATCGGGCCTGGTGGTGTTTTATCTGGCCTTGGCTGGATTTATCTGGTTGACGCTCGCCTGAGGCGAGACCCGCAGTGCAGACGGCCTAGTTTTTGCCGCGCAGGCGCGAGCCCGGCAGCCTGCGCAGAGGCCGGGCCGCTGGCGCCACGCTGCGCATGGGGCGGCGGCCGTTGCCTGCCAAGCCGTCTGCTGCGGCGACGGCATCCCCAGCCCTGCCCGCTTGGGCCAGCTCCAGCCGCAACTGGGCCAGCGCAGTCTCCTGCTGGTGGCTTTGGAGCGCCATCGCCTGCGCATGGGCTGCCTGCGCGCTCTGCAGCTGATGCTGGAGCTGCTGCGCCTCGGCCTGCGCCTGCTGCAGCTGAGCGGCTTGCTGCTCACGCTGGCCCTGCAGGGTCTGGCGGTCCTGCTGCCATTGGGCTTCGAGCTTGGCCAGCTTTTCTTGCTCGGCGCGCTGGGCTGCCATCGCCTGCTTGGTGTCCTGGCGTGCGCGGTCCAGGTCCTGCAATGCCCTGTGCTGCTGCAGCTGGGCGCTGTGCTGCAGCTCGCGCAGCTGCTCGGCATGGGCCAGGTCGGCCTCATCGCGGGCTTTGCGGTTGGCAAACAACTCCTGCTCCAGCGCCTGCAGGCGCTGCTGCTGGGTGGCCGCAAACTGGTCCTTTTGCCGGCCGGCCTGCTCCAAGTCAGCCAGGCGCCCGCTTTGCATCTTGATCTGGGCATGGGCCACGGCGAGCGCCTGCTCGGTGGCGGCGCGTTGCTGGGCCATCAGGCTGCGCTCTTGCGCCAGGGCTTGCTGGGCCTCATCCAGCGCTTGCTGCTGCGCCTGCAAATCCTCGCGCACGGGCTGCAACAGCGCATCTGCCGCTTGCGCGGCCTGCGCTTTCACCTGCTCCCAGACTTGCTGCAGCGTCTGCACCAGCACGGGCGGCAAGCCGTTGCCAGCAGCGCTATCAGGCTCGCCATTGAGGGCGCTGCCCCCTCCTCCCGCTCCCAGGCGCGGCCCTAAGGTGGCAAACCAGGCCTCCAGCATGGGGCTTACCGTATTGGGCGAGCCCCGGCCAATCTTCTGGCGCACCCGCTCAATCGTTGGCCGTTTGCCCTCCAGCAGCAGCGCATCGGCCGCCTGCCAGACATCTTCTTTTTGCACGCTGCGCGTGGCACGCGAAATTTCCATTTTTTGAACCCTTTTCCGATTACTATCGATAAGAGATTGTTATCGCAAGTAATATGCTTGTTTCATGTAATATATCATACATAACATGTAATATTTAATCAATATGAAGTCTTACATTCCACTTCCTATGCCGGTAGATACGGATTTGCTGCCCGCTGCACCGCATGGCGCCGCGCCACTGCAGCCGGAGCTGCTGTCCGCATCGGCGCAAGACGCTTTACATGCCTTGCGGCTGGAAGCTGCATCCGAAAACACCACCAACAGCTACCAAAGCGCGTTGCGCTACTGGGCAGCCTGGTACTGGTTGCGTTATGGCCAGGCCATTACCCTGCCCTTGCCGGCCAATGTGGTGCTGCAGTTTGTGGCTGACCACAGTGAGCACCTGGGCGCGCAAGGCTCGCAGTCCGGCCTGCCGCCGGCGCTGGACGCGCAGCTGGTGCAACAAGGCTTCAAGGGAAAACGGGGGGCGTTGGCGCATTCCACCCTGGTGCACCGGATCGCGGTGCTCTCCAAGGCGCACAGCCACCAGGCGCTGCCCAACCCCTGCCACAGCGCCGAGGTACGCGAGGCACTGCAGCACCTGCGCAAGGCCTATGCGCGCCGGGGCATGCTGGAGCAGAAAAAGGCCGCCCTCACCCGCCCCTTGCTGGAGCAGCTGCTGGCCACCTGCGATGACAGCTTGAGGGGCCGGCGTGACCGCGCCTTGCTGCTGTTTGCCTGGGCCAGTGGTGGGCGCCGGAGATCAGAGGTGGCGGACGCGCGCATGGAATGGCTGCAGGCCATGGGCCCGGGCCAGTATCTCTATGACCTGCGCCTGTCCAAAACCAACCAGAGCGGTTCCGCCCGGCCAGAGAACTTCAAGCCTGTCGTTGGCGTGGCCGGCGCAGCACTGGCCCAGTGGCTGGAGGCCTCGGGCATCCGCGAGGGCGCGATATTTAGACGCGTGTTCAAAAACGGCCAGGTGGGCGACGCGGCACTGAGCGCGCTGTCGGTCAACAACATCGTCAAGGAGCGCTGCGCGCTCGCGGGCGTTGAGGGGGATTTTTCTGCGCACTCGCTGCGCTCGGGCTTTGTGACCGAGGCCGGCCGCCAGAACATGGCGCTGGCCGACACGATGGCGATGACTGGCCACCAAAGTGCGGCGACGGTGCTGGGTTATTTTCGCGCCGAGGCACCGCTGGCGAATAAGGCAGCGCGTCTGCTTGATGACCCGCAGGCAGACTGAACCTGTAGCGCTTTGGCTCAATCCAGTGCGGTAGGCAGCAACAGCACCAGCAGCATCAAACCGCCCAGCAGCACCAGCTGGTGCAGCATGTAGTAAGGCAGGCTGTGGCGCCCCAGCCAGGCGAGGCTGCGGCTGGCCCAGCTTTGGGCAGGCCGCGCCAGGTAGCCCGGCAGCCAGGCACCGGGCTTGGCCATCTGCTGGCGGCCAATACCCAAGCCCAACAGCATCACACCCAGCCAGGGCAGGATCGGAACAAAATCCTCGGTGGCGGGTTTGCGCGTCACCAAGCCCAAGGGGCTAAGCGGCTTGGTGTTGAGCCACTCGACGAGCGCGGTAGGCAAGCTGCTGGCCGCATAGTGGTAGAGGCCTGGCGCGAGCATGCAAACTATCGCCAGGCACAACAGCAGGCGGTTGCTGCAGCCCTGCAGCAGGCGCAGCAGCAACAGCATCACCGCCATGCCATGGAGCACGCCAAAGTAGATAAAGCTGTTGGGAAACACCAGGTAGGAGCCGGCGCTGACCAGCAGTGCACAACCTGCCACCTGCGCCCAGCGCCGGTAAAACCGGGTGGCGCTGGTCTGCTTGCTCTGGGCTGCGGCTTGGGCCAGGCCTGCGCACAGCAGGAACAGGCTGACAATGGCGCTGCGCTGCCAGGTCCAGACGGGGTTGTGGTAGAAATCCTGGCGCCACAGCTGCAGATGGCTCAGATCAAAGCAGAGGTGGAAGACCGTCATCCAGACCATTGCCAGGCCTCGCAGCACATCCAGGTGGTCCCAGCGATCGCGCGGCGCGCGGGGCTTTGAATCGGCGTAGGTGACAGGGTGGAACTGGGTGGGCATAGATCAAACACGGAGGCTGCGCTATCGTGCCACATCTGCACCGCAGCTGCTGCCTGGCGTTGTTGGCAAGCAGCAAACCCAGCCACCGTTTTCAAAGATTCCAATATGAAAAAGCCTGTCGCATTTGCATGCAACAGGCTTTTAAATA
>NZ_KE148657.1:383-750 GCF_000410635.1 Comamonas sp. B-9 | reverse complement strand
CCACTTGAACAGGTCGCCCAGGTCGGGCGATGCAAAGCCGCCATTGCCGGTCAGGGTGATGGCCGGGAACCAGGCCGCTTGCGCCACGCCCACGCGGGCCTGGGCCGCCAGCACGCTGGCTTGCGCGGCAGACACATCGGGCCGGCGGGCCAGCACGGTGCCGGGTACGCCTGCGGGAATCACCGGCAGACGCACCTCGCCCTGGGCAGCGGGCAGCACAAATCCGGTGGCCACCTCGCCGACCAGCACCGCCAGCGCATTGCTGAGCGTGGCTTGCTGGCGTTGCAAGGCCAGCGCCTCCGATTCGGTCGCTGACACCTCGCTTTGCATACGCACCACTTCCAGCTCGGCGGCGTCGCCCGCGTCA
>NZ_KE148657.1:0-251 GCF_000410635.1 Comamonas sp. B-9 | reverse complement strand
GCGTGCTTTGCAGCAAGGCGGCGCGCGCCTCGGCATCCAGCTGCGCGGCCTGGCTGGCCTGCGACAGGCGGCCAAACAGATCGACCTCGTAGGACAGGTTGAGGCCAGCCGTCACCAAGGTGGCAGGCTGCAGGCCGTTGCTGGTGTTGGCACCGGCCTGGCGCGCCGCGCCGCCGCCTACGCCTACTTGTGGCATGCGCTGGGCATCGGCCGAGCGCAGCAGCGCCCGGGCCTCTGCCAGGCGGGCTGCG
>NZ_KE148656.1:420-808 GCF_000410635.1 Comamonas sp. B-9 | reverse complement strand
CGGGCGCCTGGCGCAGTGCCGGCGCACAACCGGCCAGCAGCATCGCCATGCCCAGGGCCGTCAGCGTGCTGGCGGCCGAGCCTTGCAAAAACCGGCTGCGGGTCATGGCCGGGCTCCTTGCGCTGCGGCCTTGGCCGCGCGCGTGTCCACATGCACTTCAACCGACATGCCCGGGCGCAGGCGGGCGGCGAGCGGCTGGTTCGGGTCGATCGCAATGCGGATCGGCAGGCGCTGCACGATCTTGATGAAGTTGCCCGAGGCATTGTCGGCCTTGATGACGCTGAACTCCGAGCCGGTGGCCGGTGCCATCTGCTCGATATGGCCAGTCAGCTCGGCGCCTTCGAGCGCATCGACATAGAAGCTCGCCGCCTGGCCCTGCTGCATGTGG
>NZ_KE148656.1:0-391 GCF_000410635.1 Comamonas sp. B-9 | reverse complement strand
GGCCACCACCCACAGCTGCTCGGGCACCAGGAACAGCAGCTGCGTGCCCGAGGCCACATACTGGCCCAAGCGCACCGAGGCCTCGCTGATCTGGCCATCGCGCGGCGCCCGCACCACGGTGTTGTCCAGGTCGATCTGGGCCAGGCCCAGCTGGGCCTCAGCGGCCTTCACCTGGGCTTCCAGGCTGGCACGTGCCACCTGGGTGGATTTGATGCTCTGCTCGCCAATGCGGATATCGGCCTGCGCCTTTTGCACATTGGCCTTGGCCAGCTGGCTGGTGGCACGCGACTGGTCGCGCTCGCGCAGCGACACCGAACCGCGTGCGGCCAGGTCCTCGACCCGCTGCAGATCGGCTGCGGCGCGGCGCGCTTCGGCATCCACCGCCGACAGG
>NZ_KE148655.1:4409-15377 GCF_000410635.1 Comamonas sp. B-9 | reverse complement strand
CGGCTTCGCAGACGCACAGCGCCATCTCATAGGCCAGCTGGCGCGCCTCGGTGGTCTGCAGCTGGGCCAGCACATCGCCCAATTGCACGCGGCGCAGCAGCACATCCTGGTAGAGGTGGGGCAAGTTGATCTGCTGGTCGGCCGCCAGGCCCTCGGCGACCTGGCGGATCTGCTCGCGCTCACGCTCGTGCTTCTCGCCATCGGCAAACGAGGCGAGCAGGCACAGGGTCAAGGTGGCACGAATTTCTTCAGTCGTCATGGATCAGGGCTCCGGTATAAAAGTGCACAAAGGAGGCACTTGGAGCCCTGGGCGCCGCCGGGGTTCCGCAAAAAAGCGACACATTCGCCGTTCTGCGCTGTCGTCCTACGCGCCAGCCCTCAACGCGGCTTGCAGTCGTTCGTCTGCAACCATTGCGTCACCTGGGTCATCGTGCGCCGCTCCTGGTCGGCTTCCATCGCAAAACCTGGCTGCAGGCGGCCCTGGGCCAGGTAGCCGCCCAGCACCTCCAGGCTGTTGCCCAGTCCATAACCGCCATGGGTTTGGAACGGCACCAGGGATTTGCCTTGCCAGTCCTGTGCCGCCAAAAAGGCCCGCACCACGGGAGGTACGGTTTCACCCCAAATGGGAAAGCCCAGATACACCGTGTCAAAACCGCCGATATCGATAGGCCGCGCCAGAGGCCGGCTGCGGCCCGCATCACGCTCCTGCCTGGCCTGCTCCACCGTCTCCAGGTAGTCCTCGGGGTACGGTGTGGCTGGCACTATCTCGGCGATCTGCGCTTTGAAGCTGCGCTGGACCAGGCCGGCAATGACACGGGTGTTACCGGTGCGTGAAAAGTAGGCCACCAGCACCTTGCCCGTACTGCTCGCGCAGCCCTGGTTCGGCTGCGCAGAAGCGGCCCCCACAACCGGCAAGCTGGCCAAGGTGCCCAAGAGCGCGCGCCGCGTGGAGCGGTTGGTGGCGGCCATTACAGCGTTTTGGTGTAGAACGGCGCCAGCTTGCCCATGGCGGCATCGACATACTTGGGCACCCAGTAGGTCTCGATGTGAGTGGCGCCCTCGATCTTGAACAGCTCCTTGTGCTTGGCGCCGGTGGCTTTGGCAAACGCGTCCTCGGTCATGTACAGGCTGTCGGCGGCAGTCCCTGCCACCATCAGCAAGGGCTGCTCGAGCAGCGCGATCTGGTCGGTCGCGTCCCAGCGCATCAGGTCCAACAGGCTGCTGCTGGTGTACTTGAACGTCGAGTTCGGATGCGCATGGCTGCGCCAGTAGTATTCGTAGCCCTGGCGGTACATCTCGAACGGGAGCGCGGCAATCTGCGCATCGCTCATGTCGGCATCACCGGCATAGGCAATCTTGCCGCCCGCCGCTTGCGCAGCCCGCGCATCGCTGGCCTGCTGCAGGCGCTGCTGCACGCTGGCCAGTTGCGAATCGGCAAAGCCATTGCGGCGCACCCGCCCGGAGTTGAACATGCTCAAGGTGGCGATCGACTTGAAACGCTTGTCCGACTTGGCCGCCGAGAGCGCATAGCCGCCTCCCCCGCAAATGCCCAACAGCCCCAGGCGCTGCGGGTCGACACCGGCAAAGCGCGTGATGAAGTCAGCCATGCCGTGGATATCTTCGACGCGGAACTGCGGCTTGTCGGTGCTGCGCGGCTGGCCGCCGCTGCCGCCCTGGTAGGCGGCGTCTGCAGCAATCGTGATAAAGCCCTGCTCGGCCAGGCGCTGGGCGTAGAGGCCGGCAACCTGCTCCTTGACCCCGCCGTTGGGGTGCGCCACCACCACGGCCGGGTAGCGCTGCTGGGGATCGTAGTTAGCAGGGGTGTAGACGTTGGCAACGATATCCAGGCCATTGAGCGGGTAGGTCACCGGATGGATATTGACCTTGCCCGGTTCGTTCTTGGCAATCGCACCCGCATAGACCAGGGTGAAGGGATTTTTAGGGGCATCGGCAGCGGCCGCTGTGGTGGTGGTCATCGTGAAAATTCCTAAGGTACTGAGGGACAGGCCAAGCGCGGAATGCGTCATCAGCGTGCGTCGGGTCAGGAGGGTCATCGGAGAAGGCCTTTCGGTAGGGGCGGAGAGGATGTTGCGCGCCGATCAGTCCAGCTGCTGCGTTGAGAGAAACTGCGCCACCAGCGCCGCGATCTCGCGGTTGTTGAGGTCGGACATCAGAAAGTGCGTGTTGCCATGCACCCCGATCTCGGGCAGATGCACCAGCTGCGCCTTGCCGCCATGCCGGTTGACCGCAGCGACCCAGCGCTGGGCCATCGCCAGCCGCACCCGCCAGTTGTCCTGCCCCCGTGCAGCCGTCGGTGTCGTCGGAAAGTTGTCGCCGTAGTAGATGACGATGGGAATGCGGGTCAGCTTCAAAAAATCGTCCAGCGGCACGATCTCGGGCGCCAGGGTGCCAGCTGCGCTGGGCATGGGCTCAGGGGCATCTTGCTGCGCAAAGATAAAACCGCTGCCCGGCTCGAAGGCCACGATGGCCTTCACATTCGGGTTGCGGATGGCTGTCAGCCAGCCGGGCCCGCCCCCTTGCGAATGCGTGAACAAGATGCCGGGTCCGACCTGGGAGAACAGCGCCGACATGGCATCGGCAATCACCGCTGCGTCATAGGGGCCGGTATTGGGCGTGATGGAGCGCAGGAACTGGTTCCAGGTTTCAGGCTCCGGGTCAAACTGCACGTTGTCGAATCGCCTGGGCCATTGCCCAATGCGAAACTGGTCAAAGAACAGCTGGTCATTCGGTGTGGGCTCCAGCATCGCGGCCACCGTGCTGTTGCCGGCCCGGCCACGGCGCGGTTGGTCCACCAGGTACACCGAGAAGCCGCGCCGCAAAAACAAGGTCTGGAAGCCCTCTCGGCCGTCTGGTGTGCTCTCCCAGCTGCGTGCAGATTGGAAAGCGCCGTGCAGCATGACAATGGGCAGCGGCTTGGGCTGCACCGGCACCTGGTAGAAGGCATACAGATGGTCGCCATGAAAACTCTGTCCTGCCGCCGTGGGCTGGTTGTTGTCATAGCGCCCAGGGGTCTGCTGCAGCACACCGCCCACGGCAAAGCTGCCTTGGGACTGGATCTGCAGAGGCGCAGTAGCCGGGCCGGACTGCGTGGCGCAGCCGCTGAGCAGCGCAGTCGCGCACAAAAGTTGGGGGATGTTCATGGCTGTCCTTTCGTTGCCAGCGCCTGGGCCAGAGCGGTCTGCGCCCGCTCGGCACTTGCGGCCATGCCGCTGGCCGCCAATACCTGGCTAAGCTCACGCAGCTGCGAGGCACGCAGCCCCACGCGCAGGCTGGCGCGCATGTGCGAGCGCAGCTGGGCTTCGGCACCCGGGGTGGCAGCCAAGGCACCCACGGTGGCCAGCTCGCGGCTTTGCCAATCGAGGTTGTCGCGCTCAAAGATGTCGCCAAACAAATGCGCCTGCAAAAACTGGTTGATGACCGGTGCAAACGCCATCACCGGCCCTTGCACCGGGCCACCGGAGATTTCTGTCTGGTTTCTGCGGCCCACGGCAATCAGGTCCTCACCGGTCACCACTGCGCGGCTGGGCGCCGCGCCGGCTGCATCCTGAATGCCTTGTTGCTGGCGGGCCTGCAGCACCTGCATCAACTGCGCGAGCGCATTCAGGCTTTTGGGAAAGCCGACATAGGCATACAGCTGCACCAGCACTTCCTGGCTCTCACTGATGCTCAGCCCGGCATCCAGGCCCTGGCGCAGCGCGGCATCGAGCTGCGCCATATCGCTGCTGGCGGCCAAAGCGGCGATCAAGGGGATCGCCCGTTGCCGGGCACTGAGGCTGTCTGCGCTGGGGTAGTGGCGTGTTGGCGGTTGCGTCGCAGCGGCCTGCTGCAGGCCCGCGCCTTGCCAGGCTGCCTGGTAGTCGTCGTCGCTGACCAGCTCCTGCCAGGTGACCGATTGGCCGTCCTGCTTCTCAGCGATGGCGACATGCACCATGGCCCCGCCCGGCCCCGCACCATGCCAGTGGCGCACATGGGCCGGAATGCTGACGACATCGCCCACGCGCATCGCCAGCGCTGGCTGCCCCTGTTGCTGCACCAGACCAGCGCCCTGCGTCACGATCAGCGTCTGGCCCAGCGGATGGGTGTGCCAGGCCGTGCGCGCAGCGGCCTCAAAGGCGACGGTGCCACCACCAGCGCGGCCAGGCGTTGGCGCGCTGAACGGCGTGGTGATGCGCACGGCACCGCTAAAGCGGTCTGCCGCCCCAGTAGATGCCGGCTGGGTCGCCGCAGCACGAACCTCCACCACGGCCGCGCGCGGCTCGCCGCCCTGTGGCTGCGCTGCGGCGCTGGTGGCGGCGCCAGCCAATGCGATGCAAAGCAAGGATTTCATGGTGCATAACTCCGGTGATGGGGGGCAGCGCTGCGAATTCCAGCGCCTATGTGGGCCCACTGTAAGCAAGGGCGTTGATACTGAATAGTGGTGAATAGGTTGATTTATTAGCACCAAATTGATGACAATAGGACCTCAAGAAAGCACAGCATGGCCCTCAACGAACTGCGATCTGTCACCACCTTCATCAAGGCTGCCGAGCTGGGCAGCCTGCGCAAGGCCGCGCTGGACCTGGGCATCAGCCCCCAGGCGGCCAGCAAGGCGCTGGCGCAGCTCGAAGCGCATCTGGATGCGCGCCTGTTCCACCGCACCACCCGAGTCATGTCGCTGACCGACGCCGGCCAGCGCTTGCTCGAAGAGGTGCAGCCGTCGGTGCAAGGCATGCAGCGGGCGCTGGACAATGCCCGCCAGCGCAAGGACGACTTCCAAGGCCCCTTGCGCATCGCAGGGCCGCGCAGCACCTTCGGGCCCATCCTGTGGCGCCTGGTCGAGGAGTTCTGTGACCTGCACCCCGGCATCCAGCCCGATGTGCTGCTCGAAGACCGGGTCGGCAACTGGGTCGAAGACCGCGTGGATGTGGGCTTTCGGCTCGGCGCATCGGCGCACGAGGGGGTGATTGCGCGCAAATTGCTGGCGCTGCAGATGGTGATCTGCGCCGCGCCCGCCTACCTGCAGCAGCACGGCGCGCCGCAGTCGCTCAGCGCGCTCGAAGCGCACCGCTGCAGTGCCTACCGCCACCCCGCAACGGGCAAGGTGCTGCCCTGGCATGTGCTGATCGACGGGCAGATCGTGGACATCCCCGTCGTGCCCGCCCTCTGCAGCAATGACGAAGGCTTTGAGCTGGAGGCGGTGCTGCGCGGCAAGGTGCTGGGACAACTGGCAGGCGTGACCGCTGCGCCCTACCTGCGCGACGGGCGCCTCGTGCCGCTGCTGGTCGAGCACACGCCCGAGTACATCCATTACTTTGTGTACTTTGGCAGCCGAAGCTCGCAGCCCGCCCGGGCACGCGCCTTTATCGATCTGGCGGTCGAGCGCCTGGTGGACAACCCCGAATTCATACTCAGCGATGAGGAGCTGCGCCGCTTGGCGCCATCCGCGTCCCAGCCCGCAGCCCGGCGCAGATCCAGATCCAGAACGGCGCGCTAGGCGCTGCCCGTACTGCGCCCGCCGCAGGCCACCTGCGCAATGCCGGCCTGGGCCAGCTCCTCGCGCAGCACCTGCAGCGCCTGCGCCTGGTGCTGCGCATCCATCTGCGCATCGTGGTTGGCCACGCTGATGGCGGCCATGTGCGCGCTATGGGCGGTCTGGAACTCGATGGACAGGCCCACGCCGGTGGCGCCCGAGGTGAGCAGGTTGACGCTGAGTGCATGGCCGCGTTTGCGTGTCTGGCGCACCATGTCCATCAGCCGCTCCTGGCTGATGCCGGCGGCCTCGTAGTCCAGCCGGCGGCGCTGGTAGATCTGCTCCAGTTCGGCATCGCGCAGGCTGGCAGCCAAGGCCAGGCTGGCCGTGCCCTGGCCCAGCAAGCGGATCTGGCCGGTCATCAGGCTGTGGGCATGCAGCACCGTGCTGCCCGGCTGCACATGCAGGCAGTGGGCAAAGTCGCCCACGCGGATGATCAGAAACACCGTGTCGCCACTGCGCCGGGCCACGTTCACCATCACTGGGTGGCAGACCTCAAAGATGGGCGGCTTGGCCATCGCCGCCAGCCCCGTCAGCATGGCTTCAACACCCAAGCGGTAGCGGCCTGTGACCGCATCCTTGGCCGCATAGCCAGATTGGGCCAGCACCATCAGCAAGCGCCTTGCGGTCGAGCGGTCCAGCCCGGACTGCGCGGTCAATTCCGCAATCGACAGGCCTTGCACATGGTGGCGCGTGAGCAGCCGCAGCACCTTGACGAGGCGCGCAGGGCTCTGCGCCCCGGGAAAACCTGAGTTCATATCGTGAACATCCGTGCTGCCAGCTTTTGCCATCCCGGCACATCCCGTCTCATAGTTGCTCGGTACCTCTTGAGGTGCGCACAAGCTACGGCAGATCGCCGCTGCGCGCTGTCTCCCCCGTTATCTGGAAAACCCTATGAACGCCTACCGCCCTGTACATGCCCCGCACCTTGCCCCTGTTGTCGGCAGCGCCGGCTCACCGCGCTGGACCCAGCGCCCCGCGCAATCGAACTGGGGCGACTTTGGCCCCGATGACCAGCTCGGCCGCCTGAACTACCTGACGGCGGACAAGGTCAAGGAAGCGGCACAGGAGATACAGACGGGCGAGCGCTTTTGCCTGAGCCTGCCGCTGGACAAGCCCGGCGGCAACGCGCTCAACCCGCGCCGCCACCCGCCGATCATCAAGCCCTCGCGCCGGCCACTGGGCCCGGGGCTGAACTTTGCGCTCTCGCGAGAGAACCCGCTCTACACCGACGTGGTCAGCGACGACTATGCCGAAATTTACCTGCAGTACTCGACGCAGTGGGATGCGCTCTCGCACGTGGGCAGCCATTTCGACATCAATGGCGATGGCGTCGACGAGCTGGTCTACTACAACGGCTTCCAGGCCGGTATCGACATTCTGGCGCCCGATGACCTGCCGGACATGGGCGGCCAGTCCCGCGCCAAGGCGCTGGGCGTGGAACGCCTGGCCGAGCAGGCCATCCAGGGCCGGGGCGTGCTGGTCAACCTGCGCCGCCACTTTGGCGACGGCCACACCCTGGTGTCGGGCAAGATGCTCAAGGAGGTGCTGAAGACCGATGGCATCGAGGTCACCCAGGGCGACATCGTGGCGCTCTACACCGGCTTTAGCGAGTTGCTGCTTGCCTGCGATGGCCCGCCCAAGCCCGACATGCCCGAGACCGTCGGCGCGGTGCTCGATGGGCGCGATCCCGAGCTGCAGCAGTGGATCATCGACAGCCACATCACCACCTTGGTGGCCGACAACTACGGCATCGAATCGGTGCCGGGCCGGCCCGTCGATGGCAGCTGCGCCTTTTTGCCACTGCATGAGCTGTGCCTGTTCAAGCTCGGCATGCCCTTTGGTGAGCTGTGGTACCTGCACCCGCTGGCGCAGTGGCTGCAGGCCCATGGCCGCTACCGTTTCATGCTGACCGCGCCGGCGCTGCGCCTGCCCGGTGCCGTCGGCTCGCCCGTCACCCCGGTCGCCACCGTCTGAAAGCCGCCTATGACATCCCAACCCATGGCCAGCGCGCCCGGCGGCGCGCGGGCCAACGATGTGCGCAGCCTGCTGGCACTGGGCGCCGACGACGCGCCCGCACTGCAGTTTGGCGCCAGCACCCACAGCTATGCGCAGCTGCGCAGCGAGGTGCAGCAATGCGCCAACGGCCTGCGCCAGCAAGGCTTGGTGGCCGGCGATGTGCTGGGCCTGTGGCTGCCCAACACCCCCCACTGGCTGCTGCTGCACCTGGCCTGCGCCCAGCTGGGCATCACCACCCTGAGCCTCAACCTGAAGCTCGGCGTCAAAGAGATCAGCAGCTTTATCGACCGCTCCGGCTGCAAGGCGCTGGCCTTTGACCGCGCCACCGCCAATGCGCTGGCCGTGATGAATGGCGCTGCCGCGAGTGCTGCCAGCCTGCTGCCCGGCAATAGCCTGGAGCAGATCCTGGCCCAGCAAGGCGGCAGCCTGCAGTGCCTGATCGATGCCAGCCTGGGCCCGGCCCACAGCAACCCGGGCCAAATGCAAGTCGCTGGCACGGCGCTGCCCATCCAGCCCTGGCAAACGCTGATGGCAGCACCCGCAACACCCCAGCACCCCAGCGCCTGCCAGGGCGATCAGACCTGCATCATCCTGTCCTCGTCGGGCACCACCAGCCAGCCCAAGCTCATCGTGCACCGCCAGTCCAGCGTGGCCCAGCATGCGCAGGATGTGGCACCCGGCTTTGGCATCGACACCAGCTGCCGCAGCCTGCTGGCCTTGCCGCTGTGCGGGGCATTTGGCTACACCGCAGCGATGGCCACCCTGGCCGCTGGCGCCTGCCTGGTGCTGCATGAGGTGTTCGACACCGCGCGCGCCGCAGCCTGCCTGCAGCAGGAGCCCATCAGCCATATGTTTGGCACCAACGACATGGTCGACAAGCTCATCGCCGACCTGCCCGCTGGCTGGCAGCCGCAGGCGCTGCGCTTTTTTGGCCATGCCAACTTTGTGCCCGGGCTCGATGCGCTGCCCGCCCGTGCCTTGCAGTACGGCATACCGATGGTCGGCTGCTTTGGCATGAGCGAGACCTTTGCGCTGTTTGCCCACCAGGACCCGGCCGCCCCCTTGCCCCGGCGCGCCCAGTCCGGCGGTTTTCCGGTCTGCCCGCAGGCGCGGGTGCGCGTGCGCAACCTGGAGACCGGCGCCCTCGCCGAGGCGCAAGAGCCCGGCGAGCTGGAGTTCTACAGCCCCACCTTGATGCAGCAATACCTGCACGACGCGCAGGCCACGCAGCAGGCCTTCACCGACGACGGCTTCCTGCGCTCGGGCGATCTGGGCTACCTCAATGGCGATGGCGGCTTCACGCATATCTCGCGCCTGGGCGATGTGCTGCGCATCGGCGGCTTCCTGGTCAACCCGGCCGAGATCGAAGAGTCGGTGATGGCGCTGTGCGGCGCCAGTGCCTGCCAGGTGGTAGCGGTCAATGCCTCGGGCAGCTCGCGCCCGGTGGCCTTTGTGCTGGAGCCCAGCGATACCGCAGACCAGCGCTGGGACGAAGAGGCGATCAAGGCCCGGCTGCAGCAGCAGATTGCGCGCTACAAGGTACCCATCCGCATCTTCCGGGTCGAGACCTTTCCCTAAACCATGGGCCCCAATGGCAAGAAGGTCAAACGCAACGAGCTGCGCGACCTGGCGCAGCACCTGCTCGCCCAGGAGGCCAGCGTATGAAGCACAGCTGGACCCTGGCCGAGACGCCATTTTTTGACGCGCGGCATGCCGAGGTCATCGCCCGGCTCAACGGCTGGATCGGCCACAACCGCGCGCGCCTGGCCGATGAAACCCCGCAGGATTTGCAGGCCGAGTGCGCCCACTGGCTGCACAGCCTCGCCCAGCATGGCCTGCTCGAATACGCAGCGCCGGCGATGGCCGATGGCATGCCGCCCACGGTGGACCTGCGCGCCATCTGCCTGGTGCGCGAATGCCTGGGCTACTACGCGCCGCTGGCCGATTTTGTCTTCAGCATGCAGGGCATCGGCAGTGCCGCGCTCTGGCAAAAGGGTGATGCGCAGCTGGTGGCGCCCTATGTGCACGCCTGCAGCCAGGGCCGCAAAGTGGCAGCCTTTGCGCTGACCGAGCCCGATGGCGGCTCGGACGTGGCCGCCACCAAAACGCGGGCCGTGCTGCAAGGCGACCACTACCTGCTCGATGGCGCCAAGTCCTATATCTCCAACGGTGGCATTGCCGACTTCTACGTCGTCATCGCCCGCACCGAAGAGGCCAGGGGCGCGAGCGGCCTGTCGGCCCTGCTGGTCGATGCCGACACCCCGGGCCTGCGCATTCACCGCAGCATCGACATCATTGCGCCCCACCCGCTGGCCGAGATCCATTTTGACGCGTGCAAGGTGCCGGCGGGCCGGCTGCTGGGCCAGCCCGGCGAGGGCTTCAAGGTGGCGATGGGCGTGCTCGATATCTTCCGCAGCTCGGTGGGGGCCGCAGCGCTGGGCATGGGCCAGCGCGCGCTCGATGAGACCTTGGCGCGGGTCAGCCAGCGCCAGCTCTATGGCCAGGCGATGGCCGAGATGCAGACCGTGCAGCACAAGCTGGCCGATATGGCCACGCAGCTGGAAGCCGCACGCCTCTTGGTGCACAAGGCCGCCTGGCTGCGCGATGTGCGCCAGCGCCGCATCAGTACCGAGGCGGCGATGGCCAAGATGCAGGGCACCGAGGCCGCCTTCCAGGTGGTCGATGCAGCGGTGCAGCTGTGGGGCGGCATGGGCATCACCTGCGGCAGCGTGGTCGAGCGCCTCTACCGCGAAGTCCGCCCGATGCGCATCTACGAAGGTGCCACCGAAGTGCAAAAGACCATCATCGGTCGGCAACTACTGAAAGGCCTGGCATGACAGACAGCTCCCGCCAACCCCGCGTCCTGGTCACCGGCGCCAGCCGGGGCATTGGCCGCGCCACGATGCGTTACCTCGCCGACAAGGGCTACCAGACCATTGGCCTGGCGCGCAGCATCCCCGCCGATGCGCGGGCCGATGAGCAGTTCATCGCCTGTGACCTGATGGACCTCGACGGCACGCGGGCGCTGGTCAGCGACCTGGCCGCGCAGGCCCCCTTCTACGGCCTGGTCAACAACGCCGCGCTGGCCCACACCACCGACCTGGCCCATACCAGCGTGGCCGACATGAACGAGGCCATGGCGCTGAACGTGAACGCCTGCCTGGTCTGCATGCAGGCGCTGCTGCCGGGCATGCGCCAGGCGCGCGCCGGCCGCGTCGTCAATATCTCCTCGCGCGCCGCGCTGGGCAAGCCCAACCGCACCGCCTACAGCGCCACCAAGGCCGCCGTCATCGGCATGAGCCGCACCTGGGCGCTGGAGCTGGCGACGGACCAGATCACCGTCAATGTCATTGCCCCCGGCCCCGTGGCCACCGAGCTGTTCAAGACCGCCAGCCCGCCCGGCGCGCCGCAGACCGAAG
>NZ_KE148655.1:0-4263 GCF_000410635.1 Comamonas sp. B-9 | reverse complement strand
TCAGCGCCACCCGGCTGTAGCGCCTCTCTCATCTCGCTTAGGACACGGCACACCACAAAAAACGGAACGGAGACAACGCCATGAACGACAAGCTTTCCCTGCAACAAGCGCCGGTCAATCCCGGCAGACGACGGTGGCTGGCACACAGCACCGCTTGGGGCGCAGCCAGCCTGCTGGCCGGCCACCAGGCCTGGGCGCAGAGCCCCTACCCGTCACGCCCGCTGCGGCTGGTGGTGCCCTTTGCCGCCGGCGGCGCCACCGATGTGCTCGGCCGCCTGCTGGCCAAGGCGCTGGAGCCCGGCCTGGGCCAGCCGGTGGTGGTCGACAACAAGGTGGGCGCAGCCGGCGCCATCGGCGCCACCCAGGTGGCGCATGCCGAACCCGATGGCTACAACGTGCTGATGGGCGGCGTGGGCACCAATATCGTGCTCGAGCACACGATGCCCGACCTGGGCTACCGGCCGCAGCGCGACTTTGCGGCGGGGGCCTCGATCTGCAATGTGGACTATGTGCTGGTGGTGGCGCAAGACAGCCCCTACCAGACCCTGGGCGAGCTGCTGGCCGATGCGAAGAAGACACCGGACAAGCTGCGCTATATGTCCACCGGGCCGCTGGGCCCGCTGCATGTGGCGATGGAGTACCTGGGCAAGCTGAGCGGCGCGCAGATGATCCATGCGCCCTACAAGGGCGAGGCCCCGGCCCTGCCGGACCTGCTGCAGCAGCGCGTGGACATGGGCATGATGACGGCGCTCTTCACCCGCCCGCAGGTGCAGTCGGGCAAGCTGCGCGTGCTGGCCACGTTGAGCGCGCAGCGCATGGCCTCCTGGCCCGAGATCCCCACCGTCGCCGAGCTGGGCTACCCCGGCTATGCCGCGCCGATCTGGAACGGCTTTTTTGTGCCGCGCAAGACCGGCGCCGAGGTCATCGACCGCCTGGGCCGCACCACCGTGGCCCAGCTACAGGCACCTGCGCTGAAGAACCTGCTGGAAAAGCAAGGCGTCTCGGTCACCGCCCAGGGCCCGGAGGCCTATGAAAAATTCCTGCAGGCCGAGCGCCTGCGTTGGCAGCAGATGATCCGCGAATCCCAGGTACTGACCAAAAGCTGAACAGGAGACACCACCATGCGTATTTCTCACCTCCCCGCGCTGCGCGCCCCCGTCAAACCACTGGGACTGGCCGCAGCGCTGCTGTGCCTGTCGCTGGGCGCCAGCGCACAATCGGGCCCGCCGGTGCGCATCGGCCTGATCGTTGACCAGTCGGGCGTCTACTCGGCCATCACCGGCAAGGGCAGCATCACCGCCGCCCAGATGGCGCTTGATGAGGCCGGCGGCCAGGTGCTGGGCCGCAAGGTCGAGCTGCTGACCTTTGACCACCAGAGCAAGGCCGACTCGGCAGCGGCCAAGGCGCGCGAATGGTACGACAACGGCGTCGACGCGATCCAGGACGTGGGCGGCTCGGCCGCCGCGCTCGCGGTGCTCAACATCGCCAAGGAAAAAGGCAAGGTGCTGGTGATGAGCGGCCCGGCCAGCGACCGCATCACCGGTGACATGTGTGGCCCCACCGTCGCGCACTGGGCCTACAACTCCTATGCACTGGCCAATACCGTGGGCAAGGCGGCGGCCGAGAAGATCGGCAAGCAGTGGTACTTTCTGACCGCCGACTACTCGGGCGGCTATGACATCGTCAAGGCCACCACCCAGGCCATCGGCACCGTGGGCGGCAAGGTGATTGGCGAGACCCGGCACCCGCTCAATGGCTCGGACTTCTCGTCTGCCGTGGTGCAGGCCCAGGCCAGCAAGGCCGATGTGATCGGCCTGGCCAACTTTGGCAATGACCTGGTCAACTCGATCAAGGCTGCGCGCGAATTCGGCATCACCCCCGAGAGCAAGCAAAAGCTCGCCTCGCTGCTGATGTACATCAACGATGTGCATTCGGTGGGCCTGCGCACTGCGCAGGGCATGCTGCTGTCCGAGGCCTTTTACTGGGACATGAATGACGAGACGCGCGCCTTCTCGAAGAAGTACTTCGCCAAGGTCAATGCCATGCCCAATATGAGCCAGATGGGCGCCTACTCTTCGGTCAAGCACTACCTGAAGGCGGTGGAGGCGGCCGGCAGCACGGACGCCAAGGCGGTGATGGCCAAGATGCGCGAGATGCCGATCAACGATGTGTTCACCAAGAACGGGCGCCTGCGCGAAGACGGCATGATGGTGCACGACATGTACCTGTTCCAGGTCAAGTCGCCGCAGGAGTCCAAGGCCCCTTGGGACTACTACAAGGTCATCAGCACGGTGCCGGCCGACAAGGCCTTCCTGCCGCTGTCCGAATCGGCCTGCCCTCTCGTCAAGAAGTAGGTGGCAGCACCATGGCCCACAGCGAAACCCAGAACCAGCTTTTCAGCCCACTGCAGCTGCGCGATGTGGTGATCAAGAACCGCATCGTCGCCGCCCCCATGTGGCAGTACCAGGGCCGCCACGGCCAGGTGCAGGACTGGCATCTGATGCACCTGGGGCGCCTGGCCGCCGGCGGCAGCGGCCTGGTGTTCCAGGAAGGCACCGGTGTGGAGCGGCGCGGCTGCGGCACCTTGGGCGATATCGGGCTGTGGCAGGACGACATGGTCGCGCCCTTGCAGCGCATCGTGCAGCTGATGCGCGACTGCGGCACCACGCCAGGCATCCAGCTGATGCATGCCGGCCGCAAGGCCCGGCAGCTGACACCCGCGCAGGGCCGGGGGGCTCTGCCCTACCAGCCGGACATCGCCGACTGGGATGCCTGGATGCCGATGGGCCCGAGCGCCATCCCCGCAGGCAAGGGCCTTGATACGCCGCTGCCCATGTCGCTGCAGCAGATCCAGCAGGTGGTGGAGGCCTTTGCCGCCGCTGCCCGCCGCGCCGCGCGCGCGGGCTACCAGGTGCTGGAGCTGCATGCCGGCCATGGCTATCTGCTGCACAGCTTTCTGTCACCGCTGGCCAACCAGCGCGGCGATGCCTGGGGCGGCAGCTTTGACAACCGCTGCCGGCTGCTGCTGACCGTCGTCGATGCGGTGCGCGCCGTGTGGCCAGCAGGCCTGCCCCTCTTTGTGCGCCTGTCCTGCACCGACGGCGCGCCCGGTGGCTGGACGCTGGAGGACAGCATCGCGCTGGTCAAACGCCTGCTGCCGCTGGGTGTCGATGTGATCGACTGCTCCTCGGGCGGCATTGCCGGCTCGCCGCTGCGCGGCGGCGAGTCTGCCAGCTATGGCTACCAGGTCGAACTGGCATCGGCCATCCAGGCCGCCACCGGCGCGCGCACGATGGCCGTGGGCCTGATCGTGCATGCGCAGCAGGCCGAGGCCATTTTGCGCAACGGCGACGCGGACCTGGTGGCGTTGGCACGTGAGCTGATCTACAACCCGAACTGGCCGATGGATGCGGCGCAAAAGCTGCAGGATGCGCAGGACTTCCAGATGCTGACCAGGAACGAAGCATTCTGGCTGGAGCGGCGCAAGGCCACCACACCGGATCTGCAGCCCTCCACCTTTGTGCGCTGAAAGCGTTGATGGCACCGGAATGCCACAATGCGGCGATGCGCCTGTCCTCCACCGCCCTCCCCTTGGCATTGCTTGCGCTACTGGCCAGCGCCGGTTGCAAGCAAATCCCCTATGCGCCACTGCCCGCCCCGCCGACCGGCATCCGCTATGAGCCCGGCGCCAACAGTGCCGGCATTGCGCGCATGTCAGAATCTGAGCTGCTGCGCCAAAAGCGCCTGGCGCAGGCGGGCGACAAGCGCGCCGCCCTCAATGTCTACCAGCATCTGCGCTCCGTAGACAACGATGATGCGCAGGCGCGGGACTGGCTGGTTCTGGCTGCGGACCTGGGCGATGGCGCCGCCGCCTACAACCTGGCGCAAATCGCCATCCACACCCAGGACGCTGCAGGCGCACGGTTCTGGGCACGGCGGTCCAAGGCGGCGGGCTATGCGAATGCGGACGCGCTGCTGCAATCGCTGGAGGAGCAAGACTAACGCGCTCAGCGGCTTGCCACCGGCGGCAGCCGGGCCAGCTCGGCCGTGAGGGCCCGCACATCGGCCAGCGCGCGGCTCTTGTCTGCCGGTGCCGCACTGCCGGCTGAACCACCCAGCGCCTGGGAGAAGCCCTGCAGCACCTGCTGGGCCTTTTTCAGCTCGGTCTCCAGGATCAGGCGGCGCTCGTCCTGGCCAAAATCTGCGCGTTCACGCGGGCGCGGGCCTTGCGACGGGGTAGGCGCCGGGGCGGGTGCGGGTGCG
>NZ_APCR01000164.1:0-26399 GCF_000410635.1 Comamonas sp. B-9 | reverse complement strand
TTGGGGTTGATGGCGGCAGCGGGCACCTTGACCAGGCGCCCGGTGCTGCGGGCGGTGGGGCGGGGCGCCAGGGCCACGCCACCGTGGTAGAGCACGCCACCCTGGGCCAGGCGCTTGCGCTCACGGGCGCTGAGTGCCTGGTAGTCTTCCCAGAGCTTGCGCTTTTCCTCGGCCGACAGGCTGCTGATGTTGGAGTAGTTGAGCCGCGCCTGGCTTTGGTCGGAGAGGCTGAACTTGGCCCATTCCTTCATGTGCTCGGCAATGCGCAGCTGCTCTTCGGGGGAGAAATCGTCAAAGCTGTCGGCGATCATCGTCCAGCGGCTTTTTTGCTGGGTGGTCAGCCAGTTCCACTGCTCTTCGAGCGGCGCCAGCACGGTGCGCTGGTCGTCATCGAGCGCTTCCCAGCTCGGGCCTTCATTGCGCGGGCTGCTCGAGCGCGTGACGCTGTTGGCGCTCACCAGATCGCTGGCGGCGCTGCCGTAGATATTGGCGGCCTTGTTGCCGGCGTAGATGCCCACAACAGCAAAAGCAGCCAGCAAAATACTGGCTGCCAGGGCGGGGATGCTCGAAGGGGCGGGCGGGTTGCCGGCTACCTCGTCGTTATCGTAATCGTGTCTCAACGCTTGTCAGTGGGCTGCTTTTGGGCAGCAATCTTCAGAAACTGGGTAAAACCAGGATCAGTATAGGCGCTTGGCGGCAGCTCGTCAGCCAGCAAGGTGGCATCGTACTCGGCCATTTCGCTGGCGCCTTCGTCCGCCTGAACACCATTGAAGAAGGCCAGGCCAGCCACCATCGCGCTCAGCGGCACGGCCGACACCACGGCGCGCCACCAGTTGCGTTTGCCAGAAGGTGCAGCTTCCTGCTGGGGCTGGCGTGCAATCGCCGGCACAGCCACCACCTTGCGGCGGGACAGCGCGCGCTCGCGGGCCGCTCGCAAACGTTCGCTGATGTCGTAGTCGAGATCAGCCTCGGCTTCGCTCAGCCGAGCGGTGACGCGGCGGGCAAAAATTTCAGCATTGACAACGGTTTGGGCGGTGTTTGAGCGGTTCATAGCACGATTCCTTTGGCCTTAAGCACTTTACTCAAGGTTTGGATGGCGCGAAAGCAGTGGGTTTTTACACTTCCCTCTGAGCAACCCATGGCTGCTGCAGTCTCTGCGATGTCCATCTCTTCCCAATAACGCATCAGAAACGCTTCGCGTTGACGCGCTGGCAACTGTTGTATCTCTTTTTCTATTAATGCAAGGGTTTGTTTGCGGTTGGTGTGGTCCTCGGCACTCTGCTCGGCCTCTCCATTTTCGGCGTTGTAGATATCGAGGAGGTTGAATTCCCCCTCGTCATCCGGGCCTTCGAAGTCGCTCATCGTCGTAAAGAGCGCGTTGCGCGTCTTTTGCCGGCGAAACCAGTCGAGCGTGCTGTTGGACAGGATGCGCTGGAACAGCATCGGCAGCTCGTTGGGCGGCTTGTCACCATAGTGCTCGGCCAGCTTCATCATGCTGTCCTGCACGATGTCGAGCGCTGCTTCCTGGTCGCGCACATGAAAAAGCGAGCGCTTGAAAGCTCGCTTTTCAACGCTTTTCAGAAAGTCGGACAGTTCTCGTTCTGTGGCCAAATCGTACCCAACACCGTGGTTATTCAGAGATTTCTCGCTTTTTACCCGGGCAAATAAACCAAGTGTGGCAAAAAACACCGCATCAAGCCCTAGATTATCGCATCCTATCGAAAAAAAATCCGTGGTTTGTCGCAAAGCAATGCTGCAGTGCGATAATGTATAAGCATCAAAAAGCAAAAGGGTCACGGTCCGGCGTCGCAAGCATCTCGCCCATGTCCGTTGGCCTCAAGTTCCAAGCAGGCTCCACAAGAGCTGGGCGAGGAGCACCAGAGGTTTTTCGTTAGAGAAATTCACAAAGGTTGATCATGGAAATGTCCAAGGCCGAGCAGAACTCGGCGCAAGCGGCGCATCAGTCCGCGCAGAAATCCCAAGAACTCATGGGCGCTGAAGTGCTGGTCAAGGCACTGCAGGCCGAAGGCGTCAAGCAGCTGTGGGGCTACCCCGGCGGTGCAGTTCTCTACATCTACGACGCGCTCTACAAGCAAGACACCATCAACCATGTGCTGGTTCGCCATGAGCAAGCAGCAGTGCATGCAGCAGACGGCTTTGCCCGCGCCACCGGTGAAGTGGGCGTGGCCCTGGTCACTTCTGGCCCCGGCCTGACGAATGCAGTCACCGGTATTGCCACTGCTTACACAGACAGCATCCCGATCGTCGTGATCTCCGGTCAGACATCCACGACGGCCATTGGCTCGGATGCTTTCCAGGAATGCGATACCGTCGGTATCACGCGCCCCATCGTCAAGCACAACTTCCTGGTCAAGGATGTGCGCGACCTGGCGCTGACGATGAAAAAAGCTTTCCATATTGCACGCACGGGCCGCCCTGGCCCCGTGGTGATCGATATCCCCAAGGACGTGTCCTTCAAGAAGGTGGCCTACAGCGGCTATCCCTCGACGGTGGAGATGCGCTCCTACAACCCGGTCAAGAAGGGCCACAGCGGCCAGATCCGCAAGGCTCTGCAGCTGCTGCTGTCGGCCAAGCGTCCCTATATCTACACCGGTGGCGGCGTGCTGCTGAGCGGCGCCGAGCAAGAGCTGCGCACCCTGGTGGACCTGCTGGGCTACCCGGTGACCCACACCTTGCTGGGCCTGGGCGCCTACCCGGCCAGCGACAAGAAATTCCTGGGCATGCTGGGCATGCACGGCACGATCGAAGCCAACAACGCGATGCAGAACTGCGATGTGCTGCTGGCCGTCGGTGCGCGCTTTGATGACCGGGTGATCGGCAACCCCAAGCACTTCATGTCGGTGGAGCGCAAGATCATCCATGTCGATATCGACCCCTCGTCGATCTCCAAGCGCGTCAAGGTGGATGTGCCCATCGTGGGCGACTGCAAGGAAGTGCTGACCGAGCTGATCGCGATGGTGCGCGAGAGCGTGGCCAGCCCCGATGCCGAGGCACTGCAGAACTGGTGGAAGACGATCGAAGGCTGGCGCAGCCGCGATTGCCTGCGCTATGACCGTGGCAACAAGGAGGTGATCAAGCCCCAGTTCGTCGTCGAGACGCTGTGGCAGATGACCCGCGATGCGGACTGCTATGTGACCTCGGACGTGGGCCAGCACCAGATGTGGGCGGCGCAGTACTACCGCTTTGAGGAATCGCGCCGCTGGATCAACTCGGGCGGTCTGGGCACGATGGGCGTGGGCATCCCCTATGCGATGGGCATCAAGCTGGCCAAACCCGATGCCGAGGTGTTCTGCATCACCGGCGAAGGCTCGGTGCAGATGAACATCCAGGAGCTGGCCACCTGCCGCCAGTACGAGACGCCGATCATCATCTGCGCGCTCAACAACCGCTTCCTGGGCATGGTGCGCCAGTGGCAAGAGATAGAGTACTCGGGCCGCTACAGCCACAGCTACATGGATTCGCTGCCTGACTTCGTCAAGCTGGCCGAAGCCTATGGCCATGCGGGCATTCTGATCGAGAAGCCCGAGGATGTGGAGCCCGCGCTGCGTGAGGCGCGGCGCATTGCCCGCGAAGAGCGCAAGAGCGTGTTCCTCGATTTCCGCACCGATCCGACCGAGAACGTCTTCCCGATGGTCCAGGCTGGCAAGGGCATCACCGAGATGCTGCTGGGCGCGGACGATCTGTAAACACCGTCTTGGGTTGGCGCGCCTTGCGGCAAGCGCGCGTCCAGCCTTCCCTTGGGTTTTCCCTTTCTGACGAATCTATTGTCTACCGAGCCCTGCGCTTACCGGCGCCGGGGGAGGGTAGCGAAAAGAGGAATCTGTTCTTATGAAACACATCATTGCGGTTCTCCTGGAGAACGAACCAGGCGCCCTGTCGCGCGTGGTGGGCCTGTTTTCGGCCCGTGGCTACAACATCGAGTCGCTCACCGTGGCGCCCACCGAGGATGCCTCGCTGTCGCGCATGACCATCACCACCACCGGCTCGGACGACGTCATCGAGCAGATCACCAAGCACCTCAACCGCCTCATTGAAGTGGTCAAGGTGGTCGATCTGACCGAAGGCGCCTACACCGAGCGCGAGTTGATGATGATCAAGGTGCGGGCGGTCGGCAAGGAGCGCGAGGAGATGAAGCGCATGGCCGATATCTTCCGCGGCCGCATCATCGATGTGACCGAGAAGAGCTACACCATCGAGGTGACCGGCGACCAGGCCAAGAACGACGCCTTCCTGAGCGCGATCGACCGGTCGGCCATCCTCGAGACCGTGCGTACCGGTGCCAGCGGCATCGGTCGCGGTGAACGTATCTTGCGCGTGTAATGCGCTGGTGTCACCGGCTGCGACGCCATGCCCGCCAGGTGGTGGGGGTGGTGCTGCTGCTGGTGGGGCTTGTGCTGGTGGTGGCCTGGGTGCAGACGGATGACCCTGATTGCAGTCTGTCCCAGGACCTTTTCACACAGCAGCGCTTGTGTGATGGCATCTTTGGCGAGCCCGACGAAAACGCTTCGAGGCGCACCAACCCCTGGCTAGTACTCATAGTAGGATTGGGCGCTTTTGTAGCGGGAGCTTATTTGCTGGCTTCAGGACCTGCGGCAAGGCCCCCTGACGACGCAGATTCTTGAGAATGTTTGTTTGAATTTCTGAATTTTTGACTGATACCAACGGAGCGAAGCATGAAAGTTTTTTACGACAAGGACTGTGACCTGTCCCTCATCAAAGGCAAGACCGTCGCCATCATCGGCTACGGCTCGCAAGGCCATGCGCACGCGCAGAACCTGAACGACAGTGGCGTGAGGGTCATCGTCGGTCTGCGCAAGTCTGGCGCTTCCTGGCCCAAGGCCGAGAAGGCTGGCCTGACCGTGATGGAAGTCAACGATGCCGTGAAGGCCGCTGACGTGGTCATGATCTTGCTGCCTGACGAAGACATCGCCAAGGTCTACAACGACAACGTCAAGGACAACATCAAGCAAGGCGCTTCGCTGGTGTTCGCGCACGGCTTCAACGTGCACTACAACCAGGTCGTGCCCCGCGCCGATCTGGACGTGTGGATGGTGGCGCCCAAGGCCCCTGGCCACACCGTGCGCAACACCTACAGCCAAGGCGGCGGCGTGCCCCACCTGATCGCTGTGCACCAGGACAAGTCCGGCAAGGCCCGTGACCTGGCTCTGTCGTACGCGATGGCCAATGGTGGCGGCAAGGCCGGCATCATCGAGACCAACTTCAAGGAAGAAACCGAGACCGACCTGTTCGGCGAGCAAGCCGTTCTGTGCGGCGGCGCGGTCGAGCTGATCAAGATGGGCTTCGAGACCTTGGTGGAAGCCGGCTACGCGCCTGAAATGGCCTACTTCGAGTGCCTGCACGAGCTCAAGCTGATCGTGGACCTGATCTACGAAGGCGGCATTGCCAACATGAACTACTCGATCTCGAACAACGCCGAATACGGCGAGTACGTGACCGGCCCTGAGGTGATCAACGAAGAGTCGCGCAAGGCCATGCGCAACGCTTTGAAGCGCATCCAGAACGGCGACTACGCCAAGATGTTCATCCAGGAAGGCCGTCTGAGCTACCCATCGATGACCGCCCGCCGCCGCAACACCGCCGATCACCAGATCGAGCAAGTCGGTGGCCAGCTGCGCGCCATGATGCCTTGGATCGCCAAGAACAAGCTGGTCGACCAGACCCGCAACTAAATCCCGATGGCTGCCGCTGCCCTGCTGCGGCGCCGAGGTGATGCGCAAAGGACTGCCTTGGCAGTCCTTTTTTCATGGGCATGCCAGGCGGGCCCCTATTGGCAAAAGCTACACTGTAGGCCATGGCCGGCCGGGCCCGAGCCTGCCGGAAACTATAAAATATGTAGCTGATTGCGCAGAGATAGCTGGCGCTGGAGTGGATTGAATGCTGGACGAAAACGAAACCAAGCCCAAGGCCGCAGCGCATGCACTGCAGCCTGCGCAGCGCAAGTGGCGCAAGGGCATCTATGTGCTGCCCAACTCGTTTACCTTGGCCGCCTTGTTTGGCGGTTTTTACTCGATCGTGATGGCCATGAATGGCCGTTTCGAGGCTGCGGCCGTGGGCGTGTTCTGCGCGATGGTGCTCGATAGCCTCGACGGCCGCGTGGCGCGCATGACGCACACGCAAAGCGCCTTTGGCGAGCAGATGGATTCGCTGTCGGACATGGTGTCCTTTGGCGCGGCGCCAGCACTCATTGCCTATGAGTGGGCGCTGCGCCCGCTGGGCCGCTGGGGCTGGATCGCAGCCTTTGTCTATTGCTCCTGCGCAGCGCTGCGCCTGGCGCGCTTCAATGTGAACACCGGGGTGGTGGACAAGCGCTACTTCCAGGGCATGCCATCGCCCGCTGCTGCGGCCTTGGTGGCAGGCTTTATCTGGCTCACCAGCGCGCTCCTGGTATCGCACCGCGATGTGCCGATTTTTGGCCAGGTGATTGCGCTGTTTGGCGGCTATCCGGCCAGCCGCGATGACCTGTCCTGGATCATGTTTGCCATCACCTTGCTGGCGGGCCTGACCATGGTCACCAATATCCCGTACTACAGCTTCAAGGATGCCGGCGCTGCCAAGAGCGTGCCCTTCATCTCGCTGGTGGTGGTGGTGCTGCTGCTGGCGGTGGTCAGCATCGAGCCGGCCACGATGCTGTTCCTGATCTTTGTGGCCTATTTGCTCTCGGGCTATGTGATCTATGCCTGGCGCCGCTTCAAGGGCCAGCATGTCTCGATCGTGGCGACCTCGACCGACGAGCCCGAAGAGCGCGGCTTGCACCACGACTGAGTTTTTTGCAGACACCGGGCAAAACCTGTGTTAGAGTAAACGCCATGCAAAACCTGTCCCTAGCTCTACTACTAGCATGTCCAACGGGCAGGTAGAGTAGCGCGCAGTTTTTCACCCCTACACCTCGGCCCGTTTGCACCAGCAACGGGCCGATTCTGTTTTAGCAGGTTGCTGGTTTCCAACCCCGAACTTTTTGTTCCGATGAGAAAGACCAGACAACCATGTTGACCCAACCTTCCAGCAAGTACCGCGCTTTTCCAGCCATTGCGTTGCGTGACCGCACCTGGCCTGATGCCCAGATCACCCAGGCGCCCATCTGGCTGTCCACCGATCTGCGCGATGGTAACCAGGCGCTGATCGAGCCCATGGACCTGGCGCGCAAGCTGCGCATGTTCGACATGCTGGTCAAGATTGGTTTCAAGGAAATCGAAGTCGGCTTTCCCGCGTCCTCGCAGATCGAGTTCGACTTTGTGCGCCAATTGATCGAGGAAAAGCGCATTCCCGCTGACGTCACCATCCAGGTGATGACCCCCGCCCGCCCTGAGCTGATCACGCGCACGGTCGAGGCCCTGCAAGGCGCGCCGCGCGCCATCGTCCACATCTACAACGCGGTGGCCCCGGTCTGGCGCAAGGTGGTGTTCGGCATGAGCGTGCCCGAGGTGATGGCCCTGGTCAAAGACCAGGTCAGCCACCTCAAGACCTTGACCGATGCCCAGCCCGCCACCGAATGGGTCTTGCAGTACTCGCCCGAGACCTTCTCGCTCGCCGAACTGGAGGTGTCCCTGCAGGCTTGCGAAACGGCGATTGCCGCCTGGGGCGCGGGCCGTGACATCATCCTGAACCTGCCCACCACGGTAGAGAACGCCACCCCCAATGTGTTTGCCGACCAGATCGAGTGGATGGTGCGCAAGTTCGCCAGCCGCCCTGAGGTGGTGGTGTCCGTGCACCCGCACAATGACCGTGGCACCGGTACGGCCAGCGCCGAGTTGGCCTTGATGGCTGGCGCCCACCGCGTCGAAGGCTGCCTGTTTGGCAATGGCGAGCGCACCGGCAACCTCGACATCGTCAACGTGGCCTTGAACATGTATGTGCAGGGCGTATCGCCCCAGCTCGATTTCTCGGACATCGATGCCATCCGCGCTGAAGTCGAGTACTGCAACCAGCTGCCCGTGCCCGCGCGCCACCCCTATGCCGGCGACCTGGTCTACACCTCGTTCTCGGGCTCGCACCAGGACGCCATCAAGAAAGCCTTTGCCGCCCGCCAGGATGCCGATATCTGGGAGATCCCTTACCTCCCGATCGACCCCAAGGACCTGGGCCGCAGCTATGAGGCTGTGATCCGCGTCAACAGCCAGTCGGGCAAGGGCGGCATCTCCTACCTGCTCGAAGAAGCCTATGGCCTGGCGATGCCACGCCGCTTGCAGATCGAGTTCAGCCAGGTGGTGCAGCGCGCGATGGACACGGCCGGCACCGAGTTCACCGCCAAGGACCTGTGGCAGATCTTCGAGCGCGAGTACCAACTCAGCGCCAACCATGCGCTGGCCCAGTACCGCGTGGAATCGAACGACAGCGATGACGTGCGCATCAGCGGCAAGGTGCAGTGGGCCGGTCAGGCCGTCAGCATAGCCGGCCACGGCAATGGCCCGATCGATGCCTTTGTGCAAGCGGTCAGCAGCGCCATCGGTATTCCTGTGCGTCTGCTCGATTACAGCGAACATGCCGTTGCCGCCAGCGATGCCCGTGGCGACAAGGGCGCCAATGCCACGGCCGCTGCCTATATCGAGCTGCGCGTGGGCGACAGCCAGAGCCTGTACGGCGTGGGCATGGACAGCAACAGCACCCAGGCGGCTTTCCGCGCGGTGATGAGCGCGGTAGCACGTAGCGGTGCTGTCGCCAGCGTGCAAACGGCAGCGCCACAAGCGGCTGCACAAGTAGCTACCGCCTAACCACAGGCGGAGCAAAGCACGTAAACTGTAGCGCGGTTGAAGCAGGCTGCAGGAGGGCGAGCAGATCGCTTTCCTGCAGCCTGTTTTAGAGATTCCACTCACCCACGGTGGTAGCACGGCGGCAGCGCAAGACCAATGCAATGGAGAACACACGATGAGCGACCAACTGATTATTTTTGATACCACCTTGCGCGATGGCGAGCAATCGCCCGGCGCCTCGATGACCAAGGACGAAAAGCTGCGCATTGCGCGCCAACTCGAACGCCTCAAGGTGGACGTCATCGAGGCCGGTTTTGCCGCCAGCTCCAACGGTGATTTCGATTGTGTCCAGAGCATCGCCTCCATCATCAAGGACTCGACCATCTGCTCGCTGGCCCGCGCCAATGACCGCGATATCGCCCGCGCGGCCGAGGCCTTGAAGCCCGCCAACCGTGCGCGTATCCACACCTTCATTGCGACCAGCCCGCTGCACATGGAGAAAAAGCTGCGCATGTCACCCGATGAGGTGTTCGAGCAGGCCAAGATGTCGGTGCGTTTTGCCCGCAACCTGGTGGGCGATATCGAGTTCAGCCCGGAAGACGGCTACCGCAGCGACCCTGATTTTCTCTGCCGCGTGATCGAGGCCGTGATTGCCGAAGGCGCCACGACCATCAACGTGCCCGACACCGTCGGCTACGCGATCCCCGAGCTCTATGGCCAGTTCATTCTGAACCTGCGCGAACGCATTCCCAACAGCGACAAGGCCATCTGGTCGGTGCATTGCCACAACGACCTGGGCATGGCCGTTGCCAATTCGCTGGCCGGCGTCAAGATCGGTGGTGCACGCCAGGTGGAGTGCACCATCAACGGCCTGGGCGAGCGCGCGGGTAACTGCTCACTCGAAGAGGTGGTCATGGCCGTCAAGACGCGCCGTGACTATTTTGGCCTCGATGTCAACATCGATGCCCAGCACATCGTGGCCGCCAGCCGCCTGGTGAGCCAGACCACCGGCTTTGTGGTGCAGCCCAACAAGGCCGTGGTGGGTGCCAATGCCTTTGCCCATGCCTCCGGCATCCACCAAGATGGCGTGCTCAAGGCGCGCGACACCTACGAAATCATGCGCGCCGAAGATGTGGGTTGGAGCGCCAACAAGATCGTGCTGGGCAAGCTCTCGGGCCGCAACGCCTTCAAGCAGCGCCTGCAGGAGCTGGGCGTGGTGATGGACAGCGAAAGCGAGATCAATGCCGCATTCGCCCGCTTCAAGGACCTGGCCGACCGCAAGAGCGAGATTTTTGACGAAGACATCCTGGCGCTGGTGCACATGGAAGGCGCCGAGGCGCAGGCCGAAACCTACCGCTTTGTCTCGCTGTCGCAATCGAGCGAAACGGGCGAGCAGCCCAAGGCCAGCGTGGTGCTGATTGCCCATGGCCAGGAGGTGCGCGGCGAGTCCACTGGCAACGGCCCGGTCGATGCCTCGATGAAGGCGATTGAGTCGCAGGCGCGCAGCGGCGCCGAGATGGTGCTCTACGCGGTCAATGCGATCAGCGGCTCGACCGAGAGCCAGGGCGAGGTGACCGTGCGCTTGCAGATGGGCGGCCGTGTGGTCAACGGTGTAGGCGCAGACCCTGATATTGTGGTGGCGTCAGCGAAGGCTTACATCGCTGCGCTAAACAAGTTACAAAATCCTACGGAGCGAGTAGCTGCACAAGGTTGAGACTTCGGAATATAATTTCACTTAAATAATTGAAGAATCGCGTAAGTTAATGAATTTGCGCGATTTTTTAAATCCAAATTTCCGCTGTCAGCTATCGTATTTGTAGGGAGCAGAATAATGGCGCTACGTCATCGCAGTGTTTTGCGTCGTTTTTCACATTTGTTTGCAATTTGTACCTTGGCCTTTGGTTTGTCCGCTCCCAGCGTGCAGGCCAGCACCAAGAACAAGCCCGCTCCCAAGGCCCATGTGCAGGCCAAAGCCGGCAAAAAGCAGGCGGCTGTGGCCTCCAAGGGTGAGCGCAATGGCCGCCACAAGCAGGCCGCTGCTGCCCCCGCTTCTAAAAAGGTTGCCGGCAAAGCCAGCAAGGGCAAGACCACGCTGGCCAAGGCAGGGCGTCACGCAGGGCGCGCTGCCGTTGCCGCCGCCGTCATCATTCCCGAGCGCCAGTCCTTTGGCCAGATGGCCGGTCTGCATGATGTGACCGATCCGCTGGCACTCAAATCCAGCGTGGCCCTGGTGCTGGACCAGGACACCCATGAAGTGCTGCTGTCCAAGAACGACCATGCCGTGCTGCCGATCGCCTCGCTCACCAAGCTGATGACCGGCCTCATCATCTCCCAGGCCCAACTGCCGATGGACGAGATGATCACCATCACCCAGGATGATGTGGATACCGAAAAGCACAGCAGCTCGCGTCTGCGTGTGGGCACCACCTTGATGCGCGGCGAATTGCTGCACCTGGCGCTGATGTCCAGCGAGAACCGCGCCGCCCATGCGCTGGGCCGCACCTACCCCGGTGGCCTGCAGACCTTTGTCGGCATGATGAACATGAAGGCCAAGATGCTGGGCATGGCCGATACCCGCTATGTCGAGCCCACCGGTCTGTCGAGCTCCAACCAGTCCAGCGCCTTTGACCTGGCCACCTTGGTCAATGTCGCGCACTCCGATCCGCTGATGCGCGATCTGACCACCTCGCCGTCCTACCAGGTGGAAGTGGGTGAGCGCACCCTCCAGTTCAACAATACCAACCGCCTGGTGCACAACCCGGACTGGAATATCGGCCTGCAAAAGACTGGCTACATTTCCGAAGCAGGACGCTGCCTGGTGATGCAGACCCAGGTCGCCGGCCGCAAGCTCATCATGGTGTTCCTGGATTCGGCCGGCAAGTTTGGCCGTCTGGCCGATGCCGAGCGCGTGCGCCACTGGGTCGAAGGCTCGGGCGCGCAGCTGCTGGCCAAGCACTGAGCGCGCTGCGCCCACAAAAAAACCTGCCTCGGCAGGTTTTTTTGCGTGGGGGTGATGACCTGCCCGGGCTCAGCGTGCGTTGGGCTGGCGGTGTTCGTCAAAGCCCAGTGCGGACGAGATCTCGCTGGCCGTGGCCTGCAGGCGCGTGGTCCAGGCGTCTTCGAGCCGGTCGGCGGGGGCCGACACCGACAGGCCGGCGACCAGGCGCCCCTGGTCGTCATAGATGCCCGCTGCCATGCAGCGCACGCCCAGCTCCAGCTCCTCGTTGTCGCGCGCCACGCCGTACTGGCGGGTCTTGGACAGCTCGCGCTCGAGCACCGCCAAATTGGTGATGCTGTTCTTGGTGTTGCCGGCCAGGCCCGTGCGCATCGCGTAGGCGCGCACGCGCTCGGGCTCGTCATTGGCCAGGAAGAGCTTGCCGGTGGACGTCAGGTGCAGCGGCGCATGGCCGCCGATGGCGCGCACCACCTGCATGCCCGAGCGCTCGCTGAAGCTGCGCTCCACATAGACGATCTCATCGCCCTGGCGCATGCTCAGGTTGATGGCCTGCTGCGTGGCCAGGTGCAGCCGGCGCATCGGCAGCAGGGCCACTTCGCGTACATTGATGCGCGCCTTGACCAGGTTGCCCAGCTCCAGAAGGCGCATGCCCAGGCGGTAGCTGCCCGATTCGGGGCGGTCCACAAAGCGGCCAATGGTTAGGTCGTTCAAGATGCGGTGCGTCGTCGACGGGTGCAGGCCCGTGATCTCGCTCAGCTCCTTGAGTGACACCGCTTCCTCGCGCGTGGCCAGGACGTCCAGCAGCGTGAACATGCGCTCTAGCACTTGCACGCTGGGCTTGGTGACGGTGTCATGTGTGGTTTTGGTCATGCGTAGACTGGCGCTCAAATAACAAAGATAGGGGTGGGCCGCTTGATCGGAGCGATCAAGGGGCGCAATGGTTGGCGAGCTGGCCCGGTTGCCAGCGCTGGTCTATATAGACCTCATTGGGCTGGTAATCGGCTTTGTATTGCATCTTGGGGCTGGCGGCAATCCAGTAGCCCAGGTAGAGGTAGGGCAGGCCCATCGCGCGGCACTGTTCAATCTGCCACAGCACGTTGTAGGTGCCGTAGCTGGTGTGGGCCTCGGGCTCGTAAAAGGTGTAGACGGCCGACAGGCCGTCATTGAGGATGTCGATGATCGAGACCATCTTCAAAGCGCCGGGCTGCTGGCCTTGCGCGGGCTCGCGAAACTCCACCAGGCGGCTGTTGACCCGGCTTTGCAGCATGAACTGCGAATACTGCTCGACGCTGTCCTCATCCATGCCGCCACCGGTGTGGCGCGCCGACTGGTAGCGCAGGTAGAGCGCGTAGTGCTCGCGCAGAAAACCCAGCGGCAGCACGCGCACCTCCAGCGCCTGGTGCTGCTTGCGCGCGCGGCGCTGGTGGCGCTTGGGTTTGAAGTCCTGCACCTGCACGCGCAAGGGCACGCAGGCCTGGCAGCCGTCGCAATAGGGGCGGTAGGTGAACAGGCCGCTGCGGCGAAAACCCTGCTGGATCAGCTCGGAGTAGACATCGTTCTGGATGGCGTGGCTGGGCGTGGCTACCTGAGAGCGCGCCATGCGCGCTTCGAGATAGCTGCATGGGTAGGGCGCTGTCGCATAAAACTGCAAGCTGTGCAGCGGTAGTTCGTTCAGCCTACTCATCCGGATGCGGAGATGTCATTTCAGATAGTGGGATTATGTCAGTCCAATCGCGAGATGCAAACTCCCAGCGCATAGGGGGCAGCGCTATTTGCGTGCGCACATTCTCTAAAAACCGGCTGCGCGGCACTTCGGCAGCGCCCATGAAGGCCAGATGCCCGGTGTTTTGCTGGCAGTCGATCATTGGCACCTGCTCGCGCCGGCAGATCTGCACCAGCGCGGCCAGTGCGATCTTGGAGCCATTGGGTACCGTGGTGAACATCGATTCGCCAAACACCGCGCGGCCCATGGCCACGCAATACAGGCCGGCCACCAGCTGGCCGCCTTGCCACAGCTCCACGCTGTGGGCAAAGCCATCCCGGTGCAGCTGGGTGTAGGCCGCCTGGATGTCGTCGACGATCCAGGTGCCATCCTGGCTCGGGCGGTCCTGCTGGCTGCAGGCGGCAATCACGGCGGCAAAGTCGCTGTCGATGCGCAGCTCGCTGCTTGGATCCTGCTCGAACTTGCGGATCGCCTGCTTGAGCGAGCGGTGCAGCCGGAAGTTGGCCGGTTGCAGCACCATGCGCGGATCGGTGGACCACCACAGAATGGGGGAGCCCTCGCTGAACCAGGGGAAGATGCCCTGGCGGTAGGCCTGCTGCAGGTGGGCGCTGTCAAGCACGCCGCCGGCGGCCAGCAGGCCGGGGTGCGGGGTGTGGGGCCCCCAGGCCATGTCCACGGGTGGAAAGTCGTCATCGGCTTGCAGCCAGGCAAGCGGGGGCGTGTGGTGGTTGGCGCTCATGGTGTTGCCTGCCATGGTAGCGGCCAAATGGCGCGCTGCTGGCCCCCAACGCTACGCGGGGGTGACAAATACTGCAGTTCTGCCGCCGCTGCGGGCCGGGGGGGCGGCAAAAACAAAAAAGCCTGCACGGCAGTGTAGGCTTTTTGAATGGCTCCTCAACCTGGGCTCGAACCAGGGACCTAAGGATTAAAAGTCCGGCGCTCTACCAACTGAGCTATTGAGGAATAAACAGTGAACAGGCTTTGTGCGATTGCAAAGCCAAAAAATTCTTTGGCTCCTCAACCTGGGCTCGAACCAGGGACCTACGGATTAACAGTCCGGCGCTCTACCAACTGAGCTATTGAGGAACAAATTTTTGGTCAATGCCCTGAACGATTGCAGGGCAGATAAGTGATGGCTCCTCAACCTGGGCTCGAACCAGGGACCTACGGATTAACAGTCCGGCGCTCTACCAACTGAGCTATTGAGGAATATCGGTCAACAGGCTTTGTTCGATTGCAAAGCCGAAAAATTCTTTGGCTCCTCAACCTGGGCTCGAACCAGGGACCTACGGATTAACAGTCCGGCGCTCTACCAACTGAGCTATTGAGGAACAAGACTGCGATTATAGAACGAATTTTTGCCCTGAAAAACGGGCGAGGTCATTTTTTGCCGCGCAGCGCTGGGCTCATTGCGGCGCCGGGGGCTCGGGCCGGCACCACAGCCAGGCCAGCACGCAGGCCATGCAGCCAATCGACAACAGCTTGGCCCAGCCAGGCGCTGGCACCAGCAGCATGATGACGGCGCACAGCGCCATCGTGATGCTGGCGCTCCATTTGGCCTTGCGGCTGACAAAACCGCCCGCCGCCCAGTTGCGCAGCATGCCGCCAAACAGGCGGTGGCGCCAGAGCCAGGCATGCAAGCGCGGCGAGCTGCGCGCCGCGCAAGCCCCGGCCATCAGGATGAAGACCGTGGTCGGCAGCCCCGGCACAAAAATGCCGATGATGCCCATCGCCAGGCAGGCCACGGCCGCCAACAGCAGCAGCCAGCGCAAGACCGGACTGCGTATGGGGCAGTAGGCCGGTGTCTGCAGGTCTGGCAGCGCGGTGGAAGAGGCTCCGGGCTCGTTCATGGTCCAGCATTGTGCATCGCGCCGCATAACAGTGTCTTGATGCTGGGCAAGGGGGGTGGGCATCTTGCTGCGCTGCGGCGCCGGTGTTTTGGGTGGCAAAAGGCGCCAGACGGGCTTGCGCGCTGCGCTACCATGCCGGCATGGCGATCTATCCAATCTTGAAAATGGGCGATGCCCGTTTGCTGCGCACCGCGCAGCCCGTGACCGAATTTGACACCGATGCGCTGCACCAGCTGGTGCAGGACCTGCTCGACACCATGCGCGACGCCAACGGCGCGGGCCTGGCTGCGCCGCAGATCGGGGTGGATCTGCAGGTGGTGTTCTTCGGCTCGCCCGATCGCAACCCGCGCTACCCGGACCGCCCGCTGGTGCCGCCCACGGTGCTGATCAACCCGGTGATCACGCCCTTGTCGAACGAGGAAGAAAACGACTGGGAGGGTTGCCTGTCGGTACCCGGGCTGCGCGGCATGGTGCCGCGCTGGCGCAAGATCCGCTACACCGGCTTTGACCAGTATGGCGACCCGATTGACCGCGAGGCCGAGGGCTTCCATGCCCGGGTGGTGCAGCATGAATGCGACCATCTCTGGGGCAAGCTCTACCCGATGCGGGTGCGCGATTTCAGCCAGTTCGGCTTTACCGAGGTGCTGTTTCCCGGTATCAGCGCGGCCGAGGACGACTGAGCCGGGTCCGCCTTAACGGTCAACCGGCCGCGCCGCTACCTGTTGCAGCCAGTGCCCAGAGCAGCTCGGTCTCGATCGCGATCTGGCTCACATTGTTCTGCAGCTCCGGGCCCTGCAGCAAAAAGCTGTCTTCCACGCGCTCGCCCAAGGTGCTGATCTTGGCCAGCTCCACACTCAGCTGGTGGCGCGCCAGGATGCGTGCCACGGTGTAGAGCAGGCCGGCGCGGTCTGCCGCCGAGATGGACAGCAGCCAGCGCTGGCCTTTGTCATCGGGGCGCAGCAGCACGCGCGGCGCCACCGGAAAGCTCTTGACCCGGCGCGATACGCGGCGCTGCGCGGGCTCGGGCAGCGGCTGGGCGGCCACCAGCACGCGCGTGAGCTCGCTCTCGACCAGGTTGATCAGCTCGCGATAGCTTTGCGGTGCATCGGTTGCCACCACCTGGAAGGTGTCGAGCGCATAGCGGTTAAGGGCGGTGTGCACGCGCGCGTCCAGAATCGAGAAACCCGCCTGGTCGAAATAGCTGCAGATGCGGGCAAACAGATCGGGCTGGTCGGGCGCATACACCATCACCTGCAGGCCTTCGCCGGCCAGCGACTGGCGCGCACGCACCAAGGTGGCCTTGCTGCCCACGGCGCGTGACAGGTGGCGCGTATGCCAGGCGATATCGGCGGCCTCGTGGCGCAGAAAATAATCGAGGCCCAGCGTGTCCCACAGCGCTTTTTGCGATTCATGGGGCTGGGCCGACAGCGCCAGCAGCACCAGCGCTTCGCGCTTGCGGATTTCCACCTGCGCGGCCACATCGGGTGCCCGCCCGCCCAGTACGCGCAGCGTCGAGCGGTACAGGTCTTCGAGCAGCTTGCCTTTCCAGGCATTCCAGACCTTGGGGCTGGTGCCGCGGATGTCGGCGACGGTCAGCAGGTAGAGCGCGGTGAGCCGGCGCTCATTGCCCATGCGCTGGGCAAAGGCGGTGATCACCTCGGGGTCGGACGTATCCTGCTTTTGCGCGACCTGGCTCATCGTCAGGTGCTCGCGCACCAGGAACTCGACCAGCTGCCGGTCTTCCTTGGCAATCTGGTGGTCGCGGCAAAAACGCTTGACTTCGAGCGCACCGATCTCCGAATGGTCACCACCCCGGCCCTTGCCGATGTCGTGGAACAGGGCGGCCAAGTACAGAATCCAGGGCTTGTCCCAGCCAGCGGCCAGCTGGGAGCAGAACGGGTACTCATGCGCATGCTCGGCCATGAAAAAGCGCCGCACATTGCGCAACACCATCAGGATGTGCTGGTCCACCGTGTAGACATGGAACAGGTCGTGCTGCATCTGGCCCACGATGCGGCGGAACGGCCAGAGGTAGCGCCCCAGCACCGAGGTCTGGTTGAGCAGCCGCATCGCATGGGTGATGCCATGGGGCTGCTGCAGGATCTGCATGAAGGTGGCGCGGTTGACCGGGTCACGCCGGAACTGCGCATCCATCAGCTGGCGCGCATGGTAGAGCGCACGGAAGGTACGGGCCGACAGGTCCTTCAAGCCCGGCTCGGTCTCGTAGAGCAAGAAGGTGCGCAAGATGGCATGCGGGTTGCGCTGGTAGACCTCGTCGTCGGCCACCTCGATGAGGCCGGCCTTGTCGTAGAACTCGTCATCGATGCGGCGCAAGGTGTGGTTGCCCGGGTGCAGGCGCTCGTCCATGTTCAGCATCAGGATCTGCGTGAGCTGGGCCACCGCCTTGGCAGCCCAGTAGTAGCGCTTCATCAGCTCCTCGCTGGCGCGCTTGGGAAAGCGCTGGCCGGCCGGCGTGATGGTCTTGAAGCCAAAGGACTCGGCCACCGGTGTCTGCAGGTCGAACACCAGCCGGTCCTCGCGGCGCCGCGCCACAATGTGCAGCCGCGCGCGGATGAGGCAGATCAGGTCCTCGTTGCGCTGCAGGTTGCGCACCTCGTAGACGGTCGCCAGACCCTTGTCGGCCAGCTCCTTCCAGCGGCTGCCCAGGCCCGTGGCGCGGCCCAGCCACAGGATCAGCTGCAGATCGCGCAGGCCGCCGGGCGATTCCTTGCAGTTGGGCTCGAGCGCATAGACGGTGTTCTCGTACTTGTTGTGGCGCTGCTGCATCTCCAGCACCTTGGCCACGACAAAGGCATCGGGCTTGATGGACTGGGCCAGCGCCGCCTGGAACAGGTGGTAGAGGCGGGGCGAGCCAATGATGCGGCGCGACTCCAGCAGCGCTGTCTGCACCGTCACATCAGCCTGGGCTTCGCTGATGCACTGGCTGATGGTGCGCACGCTCGAGCCAATTTCCAGCCCGGCATCCCAGCACGAGCCGATGAACTGCTCGATCGCGGTGCGCAATTCGCTGTCCTGCTCCGGATCGGTGCCTTCGGGCAGCAGCAGCAGCACATCGATATCGGAATAGGGGAAGAGCTTGCCCCGGCCAAAGCCGCCCACCCCCACCAGGTTCAGGCGCCCGGGCAGGCCGGCCAGGTGCCAGAGGTCGCGCAGCAGCCCATCGGCCAGCTGCGAGAGCTTGCGCAGCTGGGTCTGTATGCCCCGGGTGCTGCTGCCCCCGGCCATGATGTCATCAAACAGGGCGCTGCGTTGCGCCTGGTACTGCTCGCGCAGCTGCGGAATGCGAGGATCGTTCATGGTGCCTAACTATGCTGTCGTTGGCAGTGTGCCATAGCAATCAACAGCAGCAGCGAGTAAGCACATTTCATGCCACTACGCACCAAATGGGGGCATGGCGGAGGCGGGACTGCCAGAAACGACCAAGGCGGCATGCTGGTTGCAGTGCCGCCTTGGTGTGGGCTGGTGCCGGGCAGGCCCGGCACGCGCGCAGCGATTTATCGGTGCATTATCAGCGCCCGATCAGCACTTGGTGCTGGTCACAAAGCTGGGTGGCGTGGGCGAGCCTTCCGACCAGGTCAGCACTTCGTAGCCGGTGTCGGTCACCAGCACTTCGACTTCCCACTGGGCCGAGAGGCTGTGGTCCTTGGTGATGACGGTCCAGCCGTCATTGCCCAGGTCCTTGATGTCCTTCTTGCCCAGGTTGAGCATCGGCTCGATCGTGAAGATCATGCCGGTCTTCAGCTCGACGCCGGTGCCCGGGCGGCCGTAGTGCAGCACCTGCGGCTCGTCGTGGAACACCTTGCCGATGCCGTGGCCGCAGTACTCGCGCACGACCGACAGGCCCTGGCCTTCGGCAAACTTCTGGATCGCATGGCCGATATCGCCCAGGTGTGCGCCATTCTTGACCTGCACGATGCCATGCCACATGGCTTCAAAGGTCAGCTGGCACAGGCGCTTGCCGGCAATCGTGCCTTCGCCGATCACGAACATGCGGCTGTTGTCGCCAAAATAGCCTTCGGGCGTGATGATGGTCACATCCACATTGACGATGTCGCCCTTCTTGAGCGGCTTGTCATTGGGGATGCCATGGCAGACCACGTGGTTCACCGAGGTGCAGACATAGGCAGGGTAGGGCGTCATGCCTGGCGGCTGGTAGCCCAGGCAGGCCGATTTGGTGCCTTGCTTTTCCATCGCCTCGGCGCACAGCAGATCGATTTGCTTGGTGGTGATACCCGGTTGGATGTGGGGGGTGATGTAGTCCAAGACCTCCGAGGCCAGGCGGCCTGCGATGCGCATCTGCGCAATATCGTCTTCGGTATTGATTTTGATCGTCATAGCCCATGATTATCCCACTGCTGCCATTGGCCTGTTGTCCATGCGGCTACGTGTCCTGGCGGGGCACAGTAGAATCCCGGGTTATCCCGCCCTTGTCATGGTGCTGCCACGGTCCGCCCGTAGCAGTGGGCAAGGCGCATGCGTGCTTTCTTCCCATCCTCCTAGTCCACATAGGCTGCCACGTGACACTGCACCTGACTCAGCTACCAGGCGGTAACGCCCTCAGCTCCTTCCGCGCCCAACAACTGCAGACCGCATTGACGGCGATCCATCCAAAGATAACGGGCATTGCTGCCCGTTTTGTGCATCTGGTGGCCACCGAGCAGCCCCTGGCCGGCGCCCAGGCCGAGCGCGTAGCGGCCCTGCTGACCTATGGCGACCCCTATGAAGGCGTCAGCGACGGCCTGGCCTTCATCGTCACGCCCCGCATGGGCACCATCTCGCCCTGGGCTTCCAAGGCCACCGACATTGCCCGCAACTGCGGCCTGGCGCTGTTCCGTATCGAGCGCCTGACCGAATACCGGATCGAGCTCAAGGCCGGCCTGCTGGGCGGCAAGCCCGAGCTGAGCGCCGAGCAGACCGCGCAGATCGCTGCGCTGCTGCACGACCGCATGACCGAGTCGGTGTTTGGCACCCGCGCCGAAGCCGAGCAGCTGTTCTCCGCCCTGCAAGCCCAGCCGATGGAGTTTGTCGATGTGCTGGGCGGCGGCCGCAGCGCGCTGGAAAAAGCCAACAAGCAATGGGGCCTGGCGCTGGCCGACGACGAGATCGAGTACCTGGAAAACGCCTTCAAGGGCCTGGCACGCAACCCCAGCGATGTCGAGCTGATGATGTTTGCCCAGGCGAACTCCGAGCACTGCCGCCACAAGATCTTCAACGCCAAGTTCACCATCGACGGCGTGGCGCAGGACAAGAGCCTGTTTGGCATGATCCGCCACACTGAGGCGGTATCGCCCCAGCACACCGTCGTCGCCTATTCGGACAATGCCTCCATCATGGAAGGCCACCAGGTCGAGCGCTTTGTCGCGCCGTTCAACACCCAGGCCGATGCCGTGACGGCGCCCAGCTACCAAAAGCAAGCGGCCACCAGCCATGTGCTGATGAAGGTCGAGACCCACAACCACCCGACGGCCATCTCGCCTTTCCCGGGTGCCTCCACCGGCGCGGGCGGTGAGATCCGTGACGAAGGCGCGACCGGCCGGGGCTCCAAGCCCAAGGCGGGCCTCACCGGCTTCACCGTCTCCAAGCTCTGGGGCAGCGAGGTCGGCAAGCCCGAGCACATCGCCAGCCCGCTGCAGATCATGATCGAAGGCCCGCTGGGCGGCGCCGCGTTCAACAACGAATTCGGCCGCCCCAACCTGACCGGCTACTTCCGCGAGTACGAGCAGCAAGTCGGTGACATCACCCGTGGCTACCACAAGCCCATCATGATCGCCGGTGGCCTGGGCGTGATCGATGCCGAGCAGACCCAGAAGATCCTGTTCCCCGCCGGCACCTTGCTGATCCAGCTGGGCGGCCCAGGCATGCGCATCGGCATGGGCGGCGGCGCAGCCAGCTCGATGGCCAGCGGCACCAACGCGGCCGAGCTGGACTTTGACTCGGTGCAGCGCGGCAACCCCGAGATCGAGCGCCGTGCGCAAGAGGTCATCAACCACTGCTGGCAGCAGGGCGCGGCCAACCCCATCCTGGCGATCCACGATGTGGGCGCTGGTGGCCTGTCCAACGCCTTCCCCGAGCTGACCAATGACGCAGGGCGTGGCGCCCGCTTTGACCTGCGCAAGGTTAACCTCGAAGAATCGGGCCTGGCGCCGAAGGAAATCTGGTCCAACGAAAGCCAGGAACGCTATGTGATGGCGATTGCGCCTGAGTCGCTGGCGCAGTTCACCGCGTTTTGCGAGCGCGAGCGCTGCCCGTTTGCCGTCATCGGCACGGCGACCGAAGAGCGCCAGCTGGTGCTGCAGGACCCGGCGGCCACCGCAGACGACCAGAAATTCCCGGTCGATATGCCGATGGACGTGCTGCTGGGCAAGCCGCCCAAGATGCACAAGGATGTGCAGACCGTGGCGCGCAGCCTGCCCGCCATCGACCTGACCGGCGTGCCGCTGGAAAAGGCCGTGATCGACGTGCTGGCCCACCCCACGGTGGCCTCCAAGCGCTTCCTGGTCACCATTGGCGACCGCGCTGTGGGCGGCCTGACCCACCGCGACCAGATGGTGGGCCCCTGGCAGGTGCCGGTGGCCGACGTGGCCGTGACCCTGGCCGATTTCCAGGGCTTCAAGGGCGAAGCCATGGCGATGGGCGAGCGCACGCCGCTGGCCGCGATCAATGCACCCGCCTCGGGCCGCATGGCAGTGGCCGAGGCCATCACCAATATGCTGGCAGCGCCCATTGCGCTGTCCAAGGTCAAGATGTCGGCCAACTGGATGGCCGCCTGCGGCGAGCCCGGTGAAGACGCCGATCTGTACGCCACCGTCAAGGCCGTGGGCATGGAGCTGTGCCCGCAGCTGAACATCTCCATCCCCGTGGGCAAGGACAGCCTGTCGATGCGCACGCAGTGGAGCGAAGGCGGCCAGACCAAGAAGGTCACCTCGCCCGTCAGCCTGATCATCACCGGCTTTGCGTCCATCGATGATGTGCGCAGCACCTTGACGCCCCAGCTGGATGCCAATGAGGCCGACACCACCTTGGTGCTGGTCGATCTCTCGCGCGGCAAGATGCGCATGGGTGGCTCCATCCTGGGCCAGGTGCTGGGCCAAAGCGGCAATGAAACGCCAGACCTGGACGAGGCCAAGGACCTGATCGCCCTGGTTGACGCCGTCAACGCGCTGCGCGCCCAGGGCAAGATCCTCGCCTACCACGACAAGGGCGACGGCGGCCTGCTGGCCACCGTGGCAGAAATGGCCTTTGCCGGCCATGTCGGCGTGGCACTGAATGTGGACATGCTGATCACCGAAGGCGATGGCATCTCCGACAGCCGCATGGACAGTGGCGAAGGCAAGAACTGGGGCGCCCAGGTATCGGGCCGCCGCGAAGACCTGACCCTGCGCGCGCTGTTCAACGAAGAGCTGGGCGTGGTGCTGCAGGTCAAGACCAGCGACAGCGCCGAGGTGCTGCAGACCCTGCGTGAGCATGGCCTGTCCACCTGCAGCCACATCGTGGGCAAGACGCGTCCGGCCTCGTCCAGCATGGACATGGGCAAGGGCGAGCTGCAGGTCTGGCGCGATGCCAAGAAGGTGTTTGGCGCCAGCCTGAGCGATCTGCACCAGGTCTGGGATGCCGTCAGCTGGAAGATTGCCCAGCAGCGCGACAACCCCGCCTGCGCCGACAGCGAGCACGCCTCGGTCGGTGTGCCGTCTGACCCCGGCATGCATGTACACCTGACTTTCGACCCGCAAGAAGCGCTGTCTGCGCCCTTCGTCAACGTGGCGGCCAAGCCCCGCGTGGCGGTGCTGCGCGAGCAGGGTGTGAACTCCCACGTGGAGATGGCCTACGCCTTTGGCGAAGCCGGCTTTGAAGCGGTGGACGTGCACATGACCGACCTGCAGACGGGCCGTGCCCAGCTGCGTGACTTTGCCGGTATCGTTGCCTGCGGCGGCTTCAGCTACGGTGACACCCTGGGCGCCGGCATCGGCTGGGCCCGCTCCATCACCTTCAACGAGCCGCTGTCCGAGCAGTTCCAGGCCTTCTTCAGCCGCAAGGACACCTTCGGCCTGGGCGTCTGCAATGGCTGCCAGATGTTTGCCGAGCTGGCCGACATCATCCCCGGTGCGCAGGACTGGCCACGCTTCACGCAAAACCAGAGCAACCGCTTCGAGGCGCGCCTGTCGATGGTTGAAGTGCTGGACTCGCCCAGCCTGTTCCTGCAGGGCATGGCCGGCTCGCGCCTGCCGATCGCCGTGGCGCACGGTGAGGGCTATGCCAACTTCCGCTTCCGTGGCAACGCCGATGCGGTGATCGCCGCGATGCGCTATGTGGACAACCACGGCCAGGCGACCGAGCAGTACCCGTTCAACCCGAACGGTTCGGCCGGCGGCCTGACCGCTGTGACCACCGCCGATGGCCGCTTCACCGCGATGATGCCGCACCCCGAGCGCGTGTTCCGCAATGTGCAGATGAGCTGGACCGACGGCGACCGCTCGGCCCACAGCCCCTGGATGCGCGTCTGGCGCAATGCCCGCCACTGGCTGGGCTGATCTGCGCAACGCCCCATGACCCAAGGCCCTGCACTGCAGGGCCTTTTTTCATGCGCCGGGGTTCAGTGGCTCAGAGCTTCATCACCACCGGCCCGCCCTTGGCAATCGCCCGCTGGTAGGCCTCGCGCGCCTGCATGCGCTGGCGGTAGGCATGCAGGTGTGGCCAGTCGGCGGGGTTGGCGCAGCGCGCCAGTGCGGCTTCCACCGCAAAGCCCATCTGAAAATCGGCCATCGTCAGGTGCTCGCCGGCAAACCAGGGCTGGTGGGCGAGGTGGTGGTTCATATAGGCCATCGCCGCCTCCATGTGCGGGGCGATCAGCTGTTTGTGCACCTGCTGGCGCAGGCCGTGCAGCACCGGGCGCACGACGGGGCGCAGCAGCAGCGGCAAGGGCTTGGCCGCGATGCTGTCAAATACCAGCTGCAGCAGCAGCCAGTTCATCAGCGAGCCTTCGGCAAAATGCATCCAGTAGCGGCACTGCAGATGCTCGGGGCTGCTGCGCGGCGGATCGAGGTGGGCCATGTCGGGCGGCGCCCAGGCGCCATAGCGCTCGGCCAGGTACTCGATGATGGCGCCAGACTCGGCAATCACCAGGCCCCGGTCGCAGAGGATGGGTGAGAGGCCCAGCGGGTGAATGCGCTTGAGCGCTGGCGGCGCCAGGCGCGTCTTGGCATCGCGCGGGTAGGTCTCCAGCGCATAGGGCAGGTTCAGCTCTTCGAGCAGCCACAGCACGCGCTGCGAGCGCGAGGTTTCCAGGTGGTGAAGGGTCAGCATGCTTTAGTTTCCTTGCAAGCGGCGCACCCAGGCCACCAGACCGGATGCCGTCGATTTGTAGCCCGGGCGCCAGCTCAGCCGGGAGCGCCAGGGCACGCCCAGCAGAAAGTGGCCCCGGGCCCAGCCCTTGAGCATCGCGCTGGCTGCCTGCTCGGGCTGCGGCCAGACTGGCAGGCTGGCGGGGTGAGGCTCGGTGAAGAAAGCCTCGCTCAGGCCGGGCTTGACCACGGCCAGGCTGATGCCCACGCCCTGAGGCACCAACTCGAGCTGCAAGGTCTCAGCCAGGTTGATGAGTGCCGCCTGGCTGGGCCCATAGGCCAGGTTGCCCGGCAGGCCACGCAGGCCGGCCACGCTGGCCACCAGGCTCAGATGCGGTTGGCGCCCGGCGCGCGCCGCTGCCAGCAGGTGGGGCGTGACGGCCGCGATCACATGCAAGGCGCCGGTCAGGTTGACCTCGCGGTGCTGCAGCAAGCTATTGAGGTCCAGGTCATCGGCGCGCATGGTCTGCCGCTCGCCCGCGCAGTAGCAGACCAGGTCCAGCGGCCCGTCCTCCAGCAGCTGGTGCACGGCGCTGACGACCGCGTCGCGGTCGGTGACATCCAGCGGCAGCGGCAGGCAGCCGGGGTGTTGTTCGGCAAAGCTGTCCAGCGCTTCCTGCCGGCGCGCCGACACGATCACGCGCGCGCCTGCGGCATGCAGCTGCTCGGCCAGCGCCAGACCGATGCCCGCGCTGGCGCCGACCAGCCAGACACGCATGCCGTACCAGCGCGCAATGGGGGTGTTCAGTGGCATGGTTGCCTCCTGGCGCTGGCGCATGGGCACGATGGCTGGTAGGCGATGGTGGCGGTGGTTGTCATAGGGTGTTCCGGTTGTCCGACCCTGTCTGTGCAAGGTCTACGTTTAGCACTACGCACAACGAGGCGGTTTGGATTCAGCGCCAGCGATTATTTTTTTGCATCGCTTCTGCATCGTTTTGCATCCAATCGGCGGCTTGCTGCGTATAGCGGCCAGATGCATGAAAGTTTGGGGGGCGTGGGCCCTGGCTGACCTGGCCCGGCCAAGGCGGCTTTCCCCCGGGCGCTTGCTGCTTGGCAGCAATACAACGGATACACCCGTCAGCGGGCCTTCGCCCCACAATGCTTGCATGCGCACACCGACCACTGACACTGAACTGATGCTTTTGTTAGACCGCATAGCCGCCCGCGAGGACAAGGCGCTCCGGCTTTTGTACGACGAGACGGCGTCCCGGCTGTATGGCCTGGCGCTGCGCATTCTGGGCAACAAGGCCTGGGCCGAGGACGTGCTGCAGGACAGCTTTGTCGCCATCTGGCGTAACGCGGGCAGTTACCGCGATTCGCTCAGCCCGCCGCTGGCCTGGATGGGCATGCTGGTGCGCAGCAGGGCGCTGGATTTTCTGCGCCGGCGCAAGGCCGAGCGGCTGGACCAGCATGCGGTTGTCGATGACATGGATGACCTGCCGCAGGGCGACGAGGCACAAGGCCCCATGCAATCGGTGGAGGCCAGTGAGCAGGCGACCGTATTGCACCAGTGCATGGAGCGGCTGCAGCAGGCCCAGCGCCAGGTCGTGAGCCTGGCCTATTTGCGAGATTTGAGCCACGGGGAGCTGCCCAGCCACTTCCAGCTGCCGCTGGGCACCGTTAAAACCTGGATGCGCCGCAGTCTGGAGCAGCTGCGCAAGTGCATGGCCCGCCACGTGTAGGCGCAAAGGAGTGCTCTGATGAACCTGGTACAACACCCCGAACTGCTCGACCGCCTGGCCGCCGCCTACGCGCTGGGCACCTTGCGCGCCGGCGCCCGCC